>DATCCQ010000089.1:0-14787 GCA_036511185.1 Gaiellaceae bacterium | reverse complement strand
GCCCGACGTCACCACCACCGGCGTACCGACCGCGAAGTGATCGAGCATGCGCGTCCTAAAGGCGAAGCGACTCTCCGCTGTGTCGAGATGCGCGCTGACACCGAGATCGGCTTCGCGGAAGTAATCGAGGCGGCGATCGTACGGCACCCACTCGCGATTGAAGAACACGTGGCTCCCCTCGATGCCCAGCCGCTGCGCGAGGGCGACCGCGCGACCTACCATCGACATCTCGTCCACTTCGTCGCTCGGGTGCGTCAGACCTAGAAAAGCGAGTCGGAGATCGGGCATCTCGCGCGATAGTCGCCCGACCGCTTCGATCACGGTCAGCGGGTCGAGCCAGTTCCAGACTCCGCCTCCCCACAGAAGCACATGATCCGAGGCGGAGATCCCGTCGACTACGCCGCGCAGCGCCGGCGCGCCGGTCTCGTCGGCCTCAAGCTCGAGCCCGCACGGCACCACGTCGATCAGGGTTCGCAGCGACGGATCGAGCGCATAGCGGGCCGGGTCGATCCGGCCGAGCAGCGCAAGCGATCCCAACCAGAGATCGCGCTGACGCTCGCTGGCGCAGATGAATGCATCGCCAAGCTCGAGCGCGAACCGCTGCACGGCCCGCAGCTCCGAGTACCGCCTTCGAGCAACCTCCGGGCTCTCGCCTTGTTCCGCAAGGTGAGCGGAGCCCTCGATGAGCGATGGGACGTAAAGGTCGTAGATGAGTCGCGTGCCGCGCTGGTACAGCGCTCTTGCCAGGCCAAGCGGAAGCCGCTGCGCAACAACTACGTCGGCTGGCAGGTCGGCGGCGGACTTCACCTCTGCGGCCGGACGATAGGCGTACGGAGTGTTTTCCACACCCTCGTTTCCCGGCCCGACCAGCGTCACGTCGAAGCGTTTCGACAGCTCTAGCGCGAGTCGGTGGTAGCGAATTCCGGGCCCCGCCATACGTTTCCCAACCGGGTCCGTCGACCACATGACCACTCTTTTCATTCGCGTATCATGCCTCAGCGAGTGCGCGCAGCTGTCGTCATCCCAACCTGGAACGCTCGCAGCCTGTTAGCGGAAGCGCTCAAGAGCATCCAGGCTCAGACGGTGCCCGTGGAGATCGTCGTTGTCGACAACGCGTCGACCGACGGCACCGCGGAGATGCTCGCTTCGGACTTCCCGGACGTCACCGTGGTTCGCAATCCGAGCAATATCGGCTTCGGGCGTGCGATCAATCGCGGCGCCCGGGAAGTGGCGGACACCGATGTGATCGTGCTGGTCAACAACGATGCGGTTTGCGAGGCCGATTTCGTCGAGCAGCTACTCGAGCCTCTCGCCGACGCGCAGGTCGGCATGGTTGCGGGTGTCTTGCTGCAGGGCTCGGCACCAGGGCTAGTCGACTCCGCCGGGATCGAGCTCGACACCACTCTCCAGTCTTGGGACAAGCTGTGGAATCGTCCCGTAGAGGAGCTGGCCGGGGCGTCCGACCCATTCGGCCCATGCGGCGGCGCGGCTGCTTACCGCACGAAAGCGTTCGTAGATCTCGGCGGCTTCGACGAACAGCTTTTCGCGTATTGGGAGGATGTCGATCTTGCGCTTCGCTTCAGACTCGCGGGATGGCGTTGCGCTCTGGCGCCGGCGGCGCGTGCTCTGCACCGTCATGGATCGACCCTCGGCGCCGTATCACCCACCCAGCAGCGGCTCACGGCGTACGGTCGCGCGTATCTGCTCGCGAAATACCGAGTTGCGCGCACTGGTCCGCTCATGCCGCTCAAGATCGCGGCACTCGACTGGCCCCCGCTCTTGATCCACCTCGTTTTCCGGCGAGATCTCGGGCCTCTACGGGCGCGGGCTGCCGGTCGGCGAGACGGTTTGCAAAAGACACCACTACGCGCGCCGCTGGAGCTGGCCTCGATCCGATTCGGCGAAGCCGCAAGTCGTCAGCTGGCCTTTCACAAGCTCCGTCTCAGTGGCTCGTTGCCCGATCACTATCGCGATCGTACTCCGCCGTCCGCCAGCACTTCGGGCTAGAAACAGTCATCTACTGCGGAAGCGATGACTACGAATCGACTAGGCTTGCCCACATGAACGCTAACGCCGTTTGGGACAGTCAGTCTCTCGAGGGGCTTCGAGAGGAGTTCGGGAACGTCTACAACGACCGTACGGTTCTCGTCACCGGAGCCGACGGTTTCATGGGATCGCACCTGACCGAGGCGCTCGTGCAACTCGGCGCCCATGTTCATGCCTTCGTGCGCGCGACCTCGAGCGGCGCTCTCAACAACATCGGTCACCTCAGGGCGCAGATTGGCGTTCACTTCGCCGATCTCACCGACAAGACCTCGATCGACTACCTCCTGCGCGACCTGAAAGCCGCCCCCGACAAGCCCTACGTCTTCCACCTCGGCGCTCAAGCACACGTCGGTGAGTCGTGGCATCGTCCCTATGAGACCGTGATGGCGAACACGATCGGCACGCTCAATCTCCTGCAGTCGATCGTCGATCAGGGGCTCGAGCTGGAGAAGTTCGACACCGCCGGCACCTCCGAGGAGTACGGCAACGTGCGCGAGTCGGTCTCCCACCACCACGACTTCGACGATGCCGGCGGCCTCATCCTGCACGAGCGCTCGCCGATCAATCCCAAGTCGATCTACGCGACAAGCAAGGTCGCGGCCGACTTCTTGACCATGAACTACTTTGACGCCTTTGGTGTGCCGGGCGTCGTAACGCGCATGTTCAACAACTACGGCCCGCGCCAGAACCCGCGTTACATCACCGGAACGATCATCACCCAGGCGCTCGAGCGCGAGCAGATCGAGCTCGGAAACCTCGAGCCGCTGCGCGACTTCTGCTTCTGCACCGACGGGGTGCGCGGGCACCTGACCGTCGCCGCTCACGGAAAGCCCGGCGACGTCTATGTCTACGGGCAGGGCGAGAACATCTCGATGCAAGACTGGGCCGAGAAGATCCTGGAGATAGGCGAAGCGGATGGTCACTGGCCAAAAGGGCGCAAGCTGGTCGCAGCCCAGCATCGCTTCCGCCCCGGTGCGAGCGACGTGCTCGCTCTTCGGGTGGGCTACGAGAAGCTTAAGCGCGAGACCGGCTGGGAGCCGAAGGTGTCGTGGGAAGAGGGAATCTCTCGCACGATCGCCTGGTACGCGGCGAACCGCGAGCGCTGGCTCGGGCGCGTCGATTGGCAGATGCGATCGCAGGCCTGAGCGGACCCGCGTTGATCGAACAGCGGAATTCGTTACGCTCAACCCGATGAAAGCGCTCGTTACCGGAGGAGCCGGTTTTCTCGGTCGGCACGTGATTGCGCGGCTAAGCGCCCAGGGCATTGACCCCTACGTGCCACTCCAGGAGGACTGGGACCTGACCAGAGAGGGCGACGTCGAGCGGCTCTTCGGTGAGCAGCGGCCCGAGCTTGTGATCCATCTAGCCGCCGAGGTCGGCGGCATCGGCGCCAACCAGGCCAATCCGGGTCGCTACTGGTACGCGAACCTGATCATGGGCGCGCACATCATCGAGCAGAGTCGTCTTCAGGGAGTCGAGAAGCTAGTTGTAATCGGCACCATCTGTGCCTATCCCAAATTCACGCCCGTGCCGTTCAAGGAAGACGATCTCTGGAACGGCTACCCCGAGGAGACGAACGCGCCCTACGGCGTCGCCAAGAAGACGCTTCTCGTGGGCGCTCAGGCCTACCGCGAGCAGTACGGGCTAGACGCGATCTTCCTGCTACCCGTCAATCTCTACGGGCCGCACGACAACTTCAATCCCAAGACCTCGCACGTGATCCCGGCCATGATCCGCAAGATGACCGAAGCCAAGCAGAGCGGCGAGGGGGAGGTCGTGCTCTGGGGTGACGGCTCGCCGACGCGCGAGTTCCTCTATGTGGACGATTGCGCCGAGGCGATCGTGCTCGCAGCCGAGCGCTACAACGGCTCCGATCCCGTCAACATCGGCACCGGCGGCGAGATCGCCATCCGCGACCTGGCCGAGCTGATCGCGGAGCTGACCGGTTACGAGGGCAAGTTGGTCTGGGACACCTCCAAGCCGAACGGTCAACCGAGGCGGCGATTGGATACCAGTCGCGCCGAGCGCCTTTTCGGTTTTCGTGCGAAGACTCAGCTACGAGAGGGGCTTGAGCGCACCATCGAGTGGTACCGCGCTCAGCTGCCCAACGACCGATAGCGCTGCGGGAATTGTACGCTGCTTCCCGTGAAACCTGCGATACACTCCGGAAGATGAATCGCGACACTTACGTAATTATGCCGGTATATAACGAGGCGCCGGTGATCGGGTCCGTGATCGAGGAGTTGTCGCAAGCGTTCGAAAATATTATCTGCATTAACGACGGTAGCACCGATACGAGCGCTGTTGAAATTCGGAAGACGCCGAGTGTATTGGTCAACCATCCGATAAACCTCGGTCAGGGCGCCGCTTTAAAAACCGGTATCGAATATGCTCTTCAAGACGTAAACGCGGCCTACTTCGTAACCTTCGACTCGGATGGGCAGCATAAGGTAGACGATGCCTTGAAGATGCTAGAAATAGCGAGAGAAGGAGAGTTCGACGTCGTATTGGGGTCGCGGTTTCTCGGCAAAGCGGAGAACATCAATCCCGTAAGATCGGCGTTCTTGAGAATCGCGGTGCTGTTCTCGAATATTGAGACGGGGATCCGGCTAACGGATGCTCACAATGGGCTTCGGGTCTTCAACCGGAAGTTCGCCGAGCAGTTGGATATCACTATGCCCGGCATGGCCCACGCGACAGAGGTTATTCACTCGCTGGCGAAGAGCGGACTACGGTACGTGGAAATGCCGGTTACAGTACTCTATACGGAATACTCGCGATCGAAATCGCAATCGCTTATTAACTCGGTGAACATTGGTTTCGATTTGCTGATGAAGAGAATGGCGCGCAAATGATCGTCATACAGGTGCTTTTAATAACAGGCATCATCGCAGCATTCGGATGGTTTCTACTTAACCCGCGGAGCCAACAGACTCACGCGTGGATAAAGATAGCGACGCTTCTGTTCGGGGCATTCGCGATTATTGTAGTGATCTCGCCCAATACGTCGAACGTCATCGCCAGAGCGGTGGGCGTAGGGCGAGGTGCCGATCTCCTGTTGTATACGCTGACGTTGGCCTTCGTTTTCGTTGTGATCAATCTGTATCTGAAAAACCGCGAAGAGCGCGAAAGATACGAGAAACTGGCGCGAGCGTTCGCGCTGATGGAAGCCAATCTGGCGGAGCAGCGTCGCGCTTCCAGCAAGAAGAATGCGAGCGACGAGGGCGCACAGGGGAGAAGCGCTACCGAAGCGTAGTGCGAGACGCCCTCTTGGTAGGGCGCTTGGTAGTTATCTAGCGGTTCCGGGAACGACCGGTTCGGAGATGCCCAGGAGCTCGAGCAGACGTTGCGCGCGTTGCCGATAGGTGTGCTCGTCGAGTGCGCGGGCACGTGCGCGGGCACCCATTTCCGCGCAGGCGGCAGGGTCGGTGAGCAGATCGCGATATATGGCGAGCGCCTGCTCGGCGTTCTCGACCACCAGGAGCTCTTTACCGGGCTCGAACCAGCGCTCGATTCCTTTCACAGGGTTAGAAACGATCGTCGCACCGCAAGCGGCTAGCTCGAATGGGCGAGCGGTTGAGGATGCAAAAACGCTTGCATGCGCGCGTCGGGTCACATTCAGGTTTATCCGCGCCGACGAGATGGCGTGCGAGAATGAATTGATCGGCACGTCGCCGATCAAGCGAGCGTTACCCGTATCGCCGCGGAAGTCGCGGCCACCGAGGGCGAAATCGATATCTGCAGCCGCGCGACTGGGATCCCCGATGAGCGTACGAACCCACTCGCGCCGGAATCTGTCGCCGTACCCGTAAAAAAAGACGTCGAACGACTTGGCGACGGGTCGCGGTGCAAATAGGTCGGGATCGGCGGCCCAGAAGATGGCTTCCGCACGGCGAGCGCCCATAGCTCGGAGCTGAACGAGACCTCCCTCTGAGTTGGAGAGAACGAGGTCGTATTCGGATGGATCGGCGCCGTGGTACCAGTTGAAGCCGGTGTCCATGCCGCCGAACTCGGGAAGACTGGCCGGCACATCGCCGTCATAGAAAACAACAGGGATACCGAAACGCTCGCGCAGGAAACTGGGAATGCCGTGGAAGTGCGCCATCGGAACGGTGAACATGATCACGGCATCGATGTCGCCTTCGCGTTCGATCAGAGCTTCGAGGTGCTTCTTCCAGCGAGGCGTCACCCAGCGCCAGATCATCTCTCGTGCCAACCGATCAGAGCGGGTATCGGGTGGTGCGTCCTCGCCGCGGCGGCGATCGCGCTTCAGATGAGCGGCTGCTCCGCGGAGCCCCGCGAAGAGCTCACCCTCTCGATAACAGGGATTTGGCGCTGTTCGCCACCAGGGCGACTCGACCGGGCGCCCGCGGTAGGGCGTCACGATCAGGTCGATGCCCGCCTCCTGCATGCCCTTCCACAACTGCCACCAGGCGGGTGTGCAGCCGTAACGGAAGTCGAGATCGACCGCCGAGGCGACGGCGAGTATTTTGGGGGGCTTCACTTGCTGCTCGGCTGAATCAGAGAGTTGCTCATTCGAACGCTAGGCCGACTCGCGCACGAGCGACTTGAGCAGGCGCCCGAGCCCTTCTTCCAGCTCCACCTGCGGCTCCCATCCGAGTAGCTTGCGGGCGCGTGTGATGTCCGGCTTGCGAACCTGTGGGTCATCTACCGGCAGCGCTTCGAACACGATCTCGCTCGAGCCTCCGGTCACCTTCACGACTGTCTGGGCCAGCTCGAGTAACGTCATTTCGGTGGGGTTGCCGATGTTGACGGGCTCGTGCTCGCCGCTTTCCGCGAGCAGGATCAGGCCGCGCATGAGATCGTCCACGTAGCAGAAGGAGCGCGTCTGTGAGCCGTCGCCAAAGACGGTCAGGGGCTTGTTGGCCAGCGCCTGGCGTACGAAGGTCGGAACGGCCCGACCGTCGAAGGAACGCATGCGCGGTCCGTAGGTATTGAAGATGCGCACGATCGAGGTGTCCACGCCCTGCTGGCGGTGATAGGCCATCGTCAAGGCCTCGGAGTAACGCTTGGCTTCGTCGTAGACGCCACGCGGCCCGATCGGGTTGACGTTGCCCCAATAGCTCTCGGGCTGCGGATGGATTAGCGGGTCGCCGTAGACCTCGCTGGTCGATGCGAGCAGGAAGCGCGCCCGCTTGAACTTGGCCAGGCCGAGCGCGTTGTGAGTCCCGTAGGAGCCGACCTTGAGCGTGTGCAAGGGCAGGCGCGCATAGTCGATCGGGCTGGCCGGGCTGGCGAGGTGGTAGACGAAGTCGACATTCTCGTCGAGCTCGATGTGATGGGTGACATCGTGATTGAGAAAGACAAATCCATCGTCGCGGATGTGCTCGATGTTCTGGAGGTTGCCGGTATCGAGGTTATCGACGCAGATGACGCGCATTCCCTTGCTGAGGAGCGCTTCGCATAGATGGGAGCCGAGAAACCCGGCTCCGCCGGTTACGACGGCGGTTGGCACGACGAGATCATATCCGGGCCGGCCGCGTTAGCGGCTAGTGACAAAGGAACGGCTGCGCTGGGATCCGCCGCAAGTTGATGTCCGAGACGTAGGGAAGAGCGCCGGCCGAGCAAGCGTTGCGCACGGCGATCTGCGTTTCTTCGGTCTTTTCGGCAGCGAGATAGTCGGTGGCCGTCACCTTCAGTCCGGCACGGCGAAAGCGGCGGATGTTCGTTTGCGCCCGGGCGACTGCGCCGGTTCCCTGACGGAAGTACATGTGGCGATCGAAGTCGTAGCTGAAGCTGACGTCCTCGAAGTTGATGCCCTCGTAGAAGCGCCTGAGCGGCCAGTTCACCTCCGCGCCGTTCTGGGCCATGAGTAACTTGCCGCGCGCTCGCAGTAGGCGCGAGAGCCCGGCTACCAGGGCTCGCATCCCGGGCTTCTGCGCCGGGTGGGTCTCGGTCATATCGGTGTTATCGAGGAAGAGCCCGTCAAAGCCCTTGGCCAGCATACCGGGCGCTACGCGCTTCAGCACGAGCGAGCGAAAGCCGTCCGCGTTCACGTTCGCGTACCACTCGCCCCAGTCGCCCCAATAGTCGAGCCGGAAGGGCTTGGCGGCTTCGTACCAGCCGCGATAGTCCTCGATCGTGCCGACGTCGAGGTAGGCGAGGACGAGGCCGCCGCTCGCCCGCTGAATGGTTGCGACGTTTTTCGCGCTGGCGTTTTCGCCGTCGACGATGACGAGATCGAAGCTCTTGTAGCGGCGACTCAGGTTGCCGCTCAGAGCGCCGTCGCCGATTGCGAAGGTGAAGGAGCGGGCAGCGGCGAGCCGAGCTCCTCGACTCGTTCCGGCGGGCGCGGCTAACGCGACCGAAAGAGTCAACAGGAACACGATGCGGCCGACGAAGAACACTCGCTTTCGCACTTCAATTCCCCGTGCGCGTGTCGGACGCGTACTGGGCTGTGATAGCCGCTCTCCTCCCTACCGGAGGAGTACCCAGCCGGAAGGGTTTTCCGTGCTGCGTCGTGGCTAGCTCAGGCGCTTGCGGCGGAATCCGGGCACCATGAGTACCACGAGCGCGCCGATTAGAAGACCGAGCGCCGCGCCGACTGCGACCGCGCTCGTGCGATTGCGGCCGATCGCCTTCGTCGCTTCGGCCTTGCTCACGATGCTCCCCTGCTCGACCGTTTTAGCTTGAGCGATAAAGAGTTGGTTCGTCTCGATGTTGCCGAACAACCCTCCACGCCGCTGCTCGGAGAGGGTTGCTTGCGTCAGCAGTACCTGCTGCTCAAGCGAGGAGCCTGAGCTGTTCGCAACAGCGGCGTTGATCCCGTTCATGCGCTTGTCGATCGCCGCGATTTGGCGCTTACAGGACGCTATCTGCGCGCGGAGAATGGCCACCTTCCTATTTGGATAGCTCGAAATGCGGGCGAGCAACAGGCTTGCGAGCTCATTGGTGGCGTCGGTAACGGCTTTTTGCGGCGCCTTGGCTTGCACCGAGATGACAACGAGCGGCGACTGACCGAGCTTGGAGAGGGAGCCCTGCACGGTCGACGTCGATACGCCCGCGCTCAACTTCTTCAGCGGCAATCCGGACGACTTCGAGACCTGGTTGAGGACGTCGGTGGCGTGGGCAAGCTGGTCCACTGTGGTCGGATTCGTGCTGAGGCTCTGGATCGGAGTCGCACTGTTGACCGCGGTCGGCTGCCCGAGATAGACGGTCGCCTTGCCCTTGTAGAGCTTGCCGCTACCCAGAGTGAGAGCTAGGCCGAGCACCGCGCCGATCACGAGTCCGGCGGCCAGTAGCCACCAGCCGCTTGCCAGTGCCTTCAGATAGCGGCCGAAGTCGACCTCTTGCTCGAACTCGGTTTGCGCCTCAGAGCGCTTCGTAGGGCTCATCGCGCGGCCATACTAGCGGAGCCTCGGCCGCGGAGGTCGAAGAGAAAACTAACTCTCGGTCGCGAGAGGCCGGTCGAGCGGTACGAGCTTACCGTCGTCGTCCATCTTCATGACGACCTGGGAGTAGTAGCGCATCATGACCACGCCCTCTTCGAACTCGCCCAGGTGCGGCTCGGGATGCTCGCCGGCCGCCAGCGCCATGATCAGCCCGGGGTAGTGGGAGCCGGCCGCCAGCGGCAGCGCGAAGGCGCCTCCGAAACGCGGGTTGACGTCGGTGATCTCAAGGCTGCCGTCGGCCTCGCGGAAGCACTGGACGGTGGCCGGGCCGCGCAGGCGCATCGTCTCTCCGACCTGGCGCCCCAGCTCGATCAGCTCCGGGTCGCGCACCGACTTGCCCTTGATCGACTCGCCGCCCTTGGAGTGAATCATCGAGCGCGGGATCGCGTTCAGGCAGCGGCTGTCCAGATCGCAGAAGAGGTCGACCGAGAACTCCGTGCCCTGGCACTGCTTCTGCACCATCGAGGACACCTCGGTGTAGCGCAGGAAGAAGTCCAGCTCCTCGCGGTTGCGGGCGCGGTAGATGTGGTTGCCGCTGAAGCCTTCGCGGGCTTTGACGAGCACGGGGTAGCAGTCGATCTCTTCGGGCAGGTCATCGGGCAGCCAGGTGCTGGGCGAGCCGATGCCGTGCTCGCAGAAGAAGACGTGCGCGTTGTACTTGTCGGCCGTGTTCTCGATCACGTCGCGGTCGGGCAGCAGCACCAGCGCCGGCGCCAGCGCTTCCCTCGACTCGGTAGTGGAGAGGACGCGGTGGTCGAAGTCGGTCAAGGGGACGATGACGTCGACGTCGTGCTCACGCACGAGCTCGGCCAGAGCCGGGATGTACTCGGGCTCGGTGAAGCCCGGGACGAGCGCGTAGGAGCTGGCGCGGTGCAGCGTCGGCGCGAGGATGCTCGTGTCGGTGGCGAGCGTCGTGGCGCCGGCTTCGTTGAAGGCGTCGATCATGTCGACGCGCTGACCGGTGCAGGTGAAAAGGACGACTGTCACGACGAGAGAGCGTACCGATACGCGTGAAGCGGCGAGCAGCCATGATACGGCGATGCTCCGGCGACTCTTGCAGATAACCATTCTCCTGCTCTGCGCCTGGCTGCCCCTTGCCCTCTATCTCTTCGTCTGGCCGCGCCAGGATCATCCGCGCCGCGCCGACGCGATCATCGTTCTATCCGGCGACATGGAGCACCGCTTCCCGCGTGCGCTCGAGCTTGCTCGCTCGCGCGTCGCCCCTGTGCTCGTCGTCTCGGACGGCGCCCGATCGAGCTGGGCTCCCGCCAGGATACTGTGCGCCCATCCGGGCGGCCAGCGCTTCCGGGTTGTCTGCTTTCGTCCCGATCCCTATTCGACACGCGGCGAGGCGCGCGGCGCCCTGACTCTGGCCGAGCGATACCACTGGCGCTCGCTGCTTATCGTGACTTCGACCTACCACGTCTACCGCGCACGTCTGCTCTTCAAGCGCTGCCTCGACGGGCACGCACGCGTCTATGCAACCGGGGCGAGGTCCAGTCGTGCCTGGCTGGCTGTGAACATGGTTAGCGAGACGTTCAAGCTTGGCCTGGTTTTCACTACGCGCCGCGGCTGCTGACGCCTGATAAGCGGCCCGCCCTGTTAGCCGGCGTTGTTCTTGTCGCCGGGCTGCCAGCCGCCGCTCGAGCCCTTGTACGTTCCGCCGAAAAGGGCCAGCGGCGTGCGCGCGATGATGCGCAGATCGAGCCAGAAGGAGAGGTGCTCGACGTACCAGACGTCGAGCTCGATCCGTTCGTCCCAGGGCAACGATGCTCGCCCGTTTACCTGTGCCCAACCGGTCAGCCCGGGCTTGACCTCGAGCCGGCGCCGCTGACGCGCGGTGTAGGTGTCGACCTGGTGGCGGAGAGTCGGGCGCGGCCCGACAATACTCATGTCGCCGCGGAGGATGTTCCAGAGCTGAGGCAGCTCGTCGAGCGAGAGGCGGCGTAGCAATCGCCCTGTACGTGTGATGCGCGAATCGCCCCGATTGACCGCCAAGCCGGCGCCGATCTTCTCGGCGCCTACGACCATCGTGCGCAGCTTGAGCAGCTCGAAGTCGACGCCGTCTAAGCCGACGCGCTGCTGTCGGTAGAGAACCGGGCCGCGATCCTCCAGCTTGATTGCCAGCGCCGCGAGCGCGAAAAAGGGGCTTGCCACGATCAACCCGAAGCCGGCAATTACAACGTCCATCGCCCGCTTCCAGAGCTTCACCGAGTGCCCTCCGCCTTTTCCCAGGTGGTCGGCGTGCCGAAGCGCAGGAAGCGATAGTTGCCGACCAACGTCGCCACGGTCACGAGCAGGTAGTAGTAAGCGATCCCCGCTCCTGGAACTCGTATTCGCAGGCGCCCGAAAGTCGCCAAAAGTAGCCAGGCGAGCTGCAGGCCGAGAGTGATCTGATAGATGAGCCCCTGCCCGACGAGCGCCGCGTTTGTGCCCAGCGCGATGAGGTGGAGGATGCCGGTCTCGTAGCGAAGCAGGCGATGCGAGAAGAGCTCCAGCGCGTAAACCGGCGGGACGCGGTGCAGCATGCTGCCGCTGTAGACGTGGCGCAGGGCGCGAGTGATCATTCTGACCTTGCGCCCGAACTCGTCCTCCAGGTCGCGCGACTCCTTCTCCAGCGCTACCGCCCGCGGCTCGAATACGGCTCGTCGCTTGCGTTGCACCATCCTGAAGGGCAGGCCAAAGTCATGCCCGGTGATCGAGGGGTCTTCGAGGTAGTCGCTCCGGCGCACGGCGTAGATGGCACCGTTGCCGGCGGTGATCGAGCCGAGCTTTGACTCGTTCGAGCGCAGCCAGAGCTCGTAGCTCCAGTAGAGGCCTTCGCGGTTGGTACCGTCGGAGGCCGTCAGCTGGAGCTTGCCCGCGGCGTAGGCCACGTCGTGGTCGGCGAAGTTAGCGACCAGTTCGCGCAGGGCGTCGGGCGCCCACTCGGTATTGGCGTCGGTGAAGGCGAGCAGCTCGCTCGCCGTCTCGCGCACGGCGCGGTTCTGAGCCAGCGTCTTTCCGCCCCTCTCGCAGGCGAGCAGGTGAACTCGCGGCTCGCGCGCAGCGATCTCCGAGGCGATCTCGTTGGTGCGGTCGCTGGAGCCGTCGGAGGCGACGACGATCTCGAGCTTGTCGGCCGGATAGTCGAGCGCGAGTAGGTTCTCGATCCGGCGCCCGATGACCGTCTCCTCGTTGTGAGCGGCGACGACCAGGACGACGCTGGGCTCGATCGGCGCCTTGGCGACCGGGCGCGGCCGAAGATGCGCCAGCAGGCCGGTGAAGAGCGGGTAGCCGAAGTGAGTCCAGACGATCAGGCCCAGTGAAGTCCAGAAGATGATCTCGAGCGCGAGCACGCTGCGAGTCTAGTTGTGGGGCCAAAGCGTCGGCCGGTTGATAACGCAGCGAGCGAGGCCTAACAGCCCAGGCTGAGGTCTCGCTCGCGCACCTGTTTGTGGACGCCCTCTAACCTACTTAGAGCACTCCGTTAAGCCCAACCTCTTGTACAGGGGCTTGGCCTTCGTGCTGTTGCTGTTGCCGCTGGCGACCAACTCGTTCGCCTTGGTCGTGTCGTTCTTCTTGAGTGCGGCAAGAAGCTGCTTTGCGAGGGAGGCCTCATTCTTCTCGATAGCGATGAGGCTTTTTACGTCTGCCTCTTCACTGGCCGGCGGCTTTAGCTTCTCGAGATTGGCGACGCGCTTCTCGTATAGAGGTGTCAGCTTCTCGAAATAGGTTATTGCGCCCGCAATGCTCGATGGGTTTCCGGCCGCCTTCTCCGCCGTATTGAAAGTAACGCAGAGTGCGTTCGCCTTTTCTGCGAACTGCGCCTTGGTCAGGCGCTTGCCGCCACCGCTCCCACCGCAGCTGCAGAGAACGAGCAGCGCCCCGATTGCGATCAGGCCCATGATTCCTAGCCTGCGCTTCTTCATCCGCTTCCTCCTCGTGTTTGGGCGCCCTTCTCCTCGAGCGCGTCGATGTCGTTGGTGAAACTATCTCGCATCGGCAAGATGTAATCGAGCAATCTGCGGCCGATAGGGATAGCAAGGTCTTGTAAACGCCTCGGCTAATCTCGTTGAAGCGGCGTACAAGCATGCACGGTACACACGATCATCAGCACCTAGGGCCTGGCAGCGACCGACACAAAGAAGATCGCCGCGCGCTCTTCGTCGCCCTGGTGCTTCTGGCCGGGGTGATGGCGATCGAGATCGTCTTCGGGATCATCGCCGGCTCGCTCGCGCTTTTGGCCGACGCCGGCCACATGCTCACCGATATCTTCGCGCTCGCGCTGGCGATCGCAGCCGTCGGCATCGCTGCGCGGCCGGTTAGCAGACGCTGGACCTACGGACTCGGTCGCGTCGAGGTGCTCTCGGCGCAGGTAAACGGCGTATCACTGCTTCTGATCGGGGCTTGGATTACCTACTCGGCCGTCCGCCGGCTGATCTCGCCGCCTCAGGTGCACGGCGGGATCGTGCTCGTAGTGGCCTTAATCGGCGCGCTCGTGAACGTCGCGGCGGCGGCGGTACTAGCGCGCGGGCAGTCGGAGAGCATCAACGTACGCGGAGCGTTCTTGCACGTCGCGACCGATCTGGCCGGGTTCATCGCTACGGCGATCGCCGGCGGCCTCATTCTTCTCACCGGCTGGAACCGTTTCGATCCGATCGCCAGCCTCGGCGTCGCACTGCTTTGTTTCAGTTCGGCCTTCTCCCTCACCAGAGAGTCGCTTCGGATCGTGCTCGAGGGCTCGCCCGTGAACATCGATGCCCGCGCCGTCGGGCGGATGCTCGCTTCCGACGCCGAGGTCGTCGAGGTGCACGACCTGCACGTATGGACGGTGACGAGCGGCTTCCCCGCCCTCTCGGCACACGTGCTTGTCAGGCAAGAATCGGACTGTCACGCTGCGCGCGCCCGGCTTGCCGGGGGTCTGAGCGAGCACTTCGGTATCGATCACACGACGCTGCAGGTCGATCACGCCGCCGCCGCCGGACAGTCGCTTGAGCTAGGCACTGCGTCTCCTCGCCAGGAGCCTCTCGACCCCTCCTAAATGCCCTTGTCGCTAGGCTTTCTGGAGCGACGAGCAGACCGCTTTGCAAGGCTCGGCCTGGAGACTCGCCTACCGCGTACACACGCCCACAACCGTCTGTGGGATATTCATTTCAAAGACGGCCGAAAGAAACTGGAGGAGCTCTGATATGTCACTGCGAATCGCTCTCATCTCTCCCGTTTGGTTCCGGGTACCGCCGGACGGTTACGGTGGGATCGAGTGGGTCGTGTCGCTGCTGGCCGACTCGCTCGCCGACGCCGGCTATGACGTGACGCTTTTTGCCTCCGGCGACTCTCACACCAAGGC
>DATCCQ010000088.1:0-3832 GCA_036511185.1 Gaiellaceae bacterium | reverse complement strand
AGCTCGTGCAGAACGGTCACACGAATCTGCTTTCTGAGCTCATCTGCTTCGGGATACAGCCGCTCGAGCGGTTCCCTGTAAATCGTGATCGTGTCGGGCTGAATCGGATCGCCGGAGCGGCGCTCGGGCAGAGGAACGCCCTGGTAGAGGCCGAGTAAACCGGGCTCGTCCGGGCGCTCGTCCTCGATCAGCACGGCGACGTTGAGCAGGCCCTTGGCGAGCTCCGCTGGAAGCTCGTCCAGCGCGCCGGCTACTTCGTCCTCGAAAGCCACGCGACCATTCTCACGCGTTGCGCACGCTACGCAGCTCGGTCAGGCGAGCTTGATCGCCATGATCTTGAACTTGAGCGTCCCGCGCGGAGCCGCTACCTCGACCGTCTCGCCCTTCTTGCGGCCCATGATCGCCCGTCCGACCGGCGACTCGTTGGAGAGCTTGTTCTCGGCCGGATTGGCCTCCGCAGAGCCCACGATCTGGTACTCGATCGTCTTTCCGGCCTCGAGATCCCGCAGGCGCACCAGCGTGCCGACCGAGACGGCGTCGGCCGAGATCTCGCTAGCGTCGATTACGCGGGCGTCGCGCATCCTCTGCTCCAGCAGCGCGATTCTGTGCTCGAGCATCGCCTGCTCGTTCTTGGCGTCGTCGTACTCGGCGTTCTCCATGATGTCGCCGAACTCGCGCGCGACCTTGATGCGCTCGGCGACATCTCGCCGCTTCTCGGTTGAGAGATACTCGACCTCGCTCTTGAGCTTCTCGTACCCCTCGGGAGTGAGAATGACTTCCTTCACCGCCGCCTCCTGCGCGTCATAAAGAAAAAGCGTGGCATTTTCGCCAGCGCGGGCGCGCATGGTACAGCTACCGGCGTCGCTAGTCAAGAATGCTTTCCTAGGCTAGGTTGCAGCATGGAGTTCGACCTTCGCCAGAGCTGGAAAATCGGGGCCGTCGAGATACCTTCACGGCTCGCGCTGGCACCCATGGCCGGGGTCAGCGTGCAGGCCTACCGGCGCCAGGCGAGACGCTTCGGGGCCGGGCTGGTCTGGTCGGAGATGGTCAGCGCGGCCGGGCTCGAGCACGGCAGCCGGCGTACGCGCGACTACCTGCGTGTCGGCCCCGGCGAGCACCCGATTGCGCTGCAGATCTTCGGCTCGGAGCCTACGCAGGCGGCCGAGGCGGCGCGCATGGCCGAGGCGGCCGGCGCCGATATCGTCGATCTCAACCTCGGCTGCCCGGTGCGTAAGGTGATGAAGAGCGGAGCCGGAGCGGCGCTGCTCGAGCAACCCGAGCTCGCCTGCCGAATCGTCGAGGAGATGGCGGCGGCGGTCTCGATTCCGGTCACGGTCAAGCTGCGCCGCGGGATCGGGCCCGGCTCGAGAACGTGCATCGAGCTAGGGCCCAGGCTCGCCGCGGCGGGAGCGCAGGCGCTTGTCCTTCACCCCCGCGCCCAGCGACAGATGTACGGCGGCAGCGCCGACCACTCGCTCACGGCCGAGCTAGCCTCGCTGCTGGAGATTCCCGTCGTCGCTTCGGGTGATGTCCGCTCCGGCGAGCAGGCACGCGTCCTGATCGCGGCCGGCGCGGCCGCGGTGATGATCGGCAGGGCGGCGCAGGGTAACCCTTGGCTCCTGAGCGAGATCCTGAGCGGTGAGGAGACGGAGCCGTCGCAGGCGGAGGTAGCCGCCGAGCTCGTCCGCTTTATGCGCGAGGTTGCGTGCGAGCTCGGTGAGAAGCGTGCCCAGAGCTTTCTCAGGAAGTTCTACGGCTGGTATTTGAGGCGCGGGCGGTTTCCCAGGCAGCTTCGAAGAGAGCTCGTGGCCGCCGAGTCGCTGCCGGCCGCGGAAGCGCTGCTGTTTTCCGCCGCGCCCGGCGCCGAGCGTCTTGCCGCGAAGCTCGACGCCACCGGCTCGGACGGGGTGAGAGCGACGGCCGAAGCGCCGCCAGATCGTCGAAAAGGCTAGACCGACCCTGTAGATTGGGCAGCGTGGTCGATCTGCACTCCCACATCCTCCCGTACGTGGACGACGGCTCGCGCTCGTTCGAGGAGAGCATCGCGATCGCGCGCGACGCCGTCCGTGACGGCACCACGGTCATGGCCGCTACTCCGCACGTACGCGATGACTTTCCGACCGCCGTTGCGACGATGGAGCGACTCGTCCGCGGGCTGAATGAGACGATGCGCGACAAAGAAATCGACCTGCAGATACTCGGAGGTGCGGAGATCGCGATTCCGAACCTGCGGGCTCTCGACGAGGATGAGTTGCGCCGTTTCGGTCTAGGCGGGAATCCTCGCTATCTGCTGGTCGAGTTCCCGTATCTTGGCTGGCCGCTCTCGCTGGAGAGTGAGATCTGGAATTTTGGACTGCGTGGAATCACGCTCGTGCTGGCTCACCCCGAGCGAAACCCCCAGGTTCAAGAAGCCCCGGCACGAGTCGGGTCGCTAGTGGCGGCCGGAGCATTGGTGCAGCTCACGGCGGCTTCCATCGAAGGACGCCTTGGGCGCCGTTGCCGCAAAGCCGCAGAAGAGTTGATCGCTGCCGGGAACGCGCACCTGATCGCCAGTGACGCGCACTGGCCGGGACTGCGTAGGGCCGGCACGAGTAACGCCGCGGTTGCGCTACGCGAGCCCGAGCTCGCACACTGGCTGACTCAGGGCGTGCCCGAAGCGATAGTGCAGGATCTGCCTATCCCGGAGCGCCCGCGGGGAAAGCAACGCGCGCGCAGGCGTCTTTTTCGCCTCTAGCAAGAGACTCCCTCTGGCCGGGACCATCCTGCGACCGTTCGAGGTGCTCCTAACGCCCCGAAGCGGCCGAAAGACGAATTACGCTGTTGCGCGCGGGCGGGAAACCAGATAAAGCGCGATGCCGGTGATCAGAAGTAGCATCCCGCCGCCCACGAGCAGCACCAAGTCGAGGCCTGTGAAAGGCAGGGATCCCGACGATGAAACTGTTGCGGCCGGTTTTGCGGACTGAACCTGCGCCGACAGAACGCCCGCCGGCCCGGCGTATACGGACTGAGCCGATCCGACAGCCAGCGCGGACGGTGCCGCCACAAGCGCCGCAAACAGCATTCCGAGTATTACCTTCACCTTCACTTGTACCATCCTCCGTTTTTATAGGGGGGAATCACTCGAACGGATGCCCTCAGATTAGTGTCTTAGTAACCTCCCGTCAATCGGGTAACCGCAACCAAACACCTTCCCCCGAGGCGACGAGCCAAAACCACTACGACTCACCCAAAGCATATATCAGTGCACGCTCGAGAAACACCTTGTCTATCGCCGCGAGGTCTATTGCCTCGCGGGCGCGCACACGGCGCATGACCAGGCGAGTCACGGGCTCGCGGGGGTTGAGCGCCTTGGCGCGCTCCAGCTGGTCGAGCGCCGCAGGCCGGTTTCCCAGCATGTACTGGGCGATTCCCAGCTCCAGCCGCGCGTACCAATTCGCATCGTTGCGTGCGAGCGCTCGTCCGAAGGCGACCTTCATGCGCTCGTAGTCGTGCCTCCGTTCGGCGATCGTGCCCGCGATCAAATCGGGCGTGTCGCTGAGTGGATTGAGCGAGCGCGCCCGATCGAGCTGCTTGGAGGCAAGCGCGGGATCTGCGCGCCACGTATATGAGGCGGCATCTGTGTACCGTGCCGAAAGCCACGGTCCTGCGTAGCTAATCGTTGCAACGACTGCCAGCGGTAAGAGGAGCAACGTCCGGCGCGGCCGGCGACCAGTCGCCGGCTTCCCGTTGCTTTCGTGTGCCGAGAGCGCGGCCGAGAGCCCGAGGAAGGCAAAGGCGGCGGTTGCCAGCGCCGGCAGTTCCCAGAGCCAATCGACCGAGCCGTGAACGAGCC
>DATCCQ010000087.1:0-12963 GCA_036511185.1 Gaiellaceae bacterium | reverse complement strand
GAATCAGGTCGGCAGCCTGCAGCGGATGTTCACGATCGAATTGGGCGAGAACGAGCCGGCGCAGGCGATCGTCAACCCCCGCATCACCCCGCTCGGCGACGAGTTGGAGACCGACGACGAAGGCTGCCTCTCGCTTCAGGGCGCGCTGGTGCCGATCGAGCGCCCGACGGCGGTTCGGCTCGAGGGGCAAGGAGTGGACGGCAGGGAACTGACGCTGGAGCTCGACGGCCTTCCCGCGCGAGCCGTCCAGCACGAGCTCGATCATCTCGACGGAGTTCTTCTCTTCGACCGCACCACTCCCGAGGCGCGCCGCGAGGCTCTCGCCGTACTGCGGCCGCGCGTGGTTCTCGCCGGCCCTCGGTGAGGCTCCGTGGCTGATCGCCTCGCTGTCGCTGCGACCGCGCCCTTCGGCGCCGACGTTCTGGAGGGTCTGGCTGCCCGGCGCGAGATCTCCTTCCTCATCACCCGTCCCGACCGTCCGGCCGGGCGCGGGCGCAAGCTCCGTCCACCGGCGGCGAAAGTCGTGGCCGAGCGCCTCGGCATTCCCGTGCTCCAGCCCGAAAAGCTCGATTCCTCGTTCGCGCTCGAGGCCGACACCGTCGTATTAGCCGCCTACGGTGTCCTGATTCCCGAGACTCAGCTCGAGCGGGCGCTCTGGCTCAACGTCCATCCCTCGCTACTGCCGCGCTGGCGCGGCGCGGCGCCGGTGGAGCGGGCGCTGATGGCCGGCGACGCCGAGACCGGGGTGACGATCCACGAGACGGTCAAGGAGCTCGACACCGGCCCGATCGCGGCGCAGGCGGCCTTTCCACTGACGCTCGAGGATGACGCCGGCTCGGTCTACGAGAAAACCGCGGCGTTAGCGGTCACGCTGCTAGACGGCGTCCTGCCCGAGCCCGCTTTCCAGCCCCAGTCCGAAGAGGGAGCCTGTTACGCGGCCAAGATCGCGCCGGAAGACCGCGAGCTGGACTGGAACCGCCCGCCCGAGGAGAGCTTGAACCGCATCCGTGCCCTCTCGCCGCATATCGGCGCCTGGGGCGAGCTGGACGGCCGCCGCCTGATCGTCTGGCGTGCTCGTCCGGCCGGACCCGATTCGGCGCTCGTCGTTGGCGGCCTCGAGCTGCTGGAAGTACAACCCGAGGGTAAAAAGCGAATGGCCGCCGCGGATTATCTGCGCGGACTGCGGCAGTAGATCATGTCTGTCTCGCCGGGACGCCTAGCCGCCTTCAAGACGATCCTGCGCGTCTTCGAGCAGGAGGCCTACGCCGACCGCGCCTTCGTTGCCGAGGCGAGGAAGCTGAACGATCGCGACCGGGCGCTGGCCCAGAGGCTCGCCTACGGCACCGTGCAGCACGTGCGCACGCTCGACCATGCCATCAACGAGCTGGGCAAGAAGTCGCCCGGCACTTTCGATCCACCGGTGCGGGCGGCGCTCCGGCTTGGCGCCTATCAGCTCGCCTTCTCGGCGGGCATCCCGGCGCACGCCGCCGTCAACGAATCCGTCGAGCTGGTGCGCGCCTACGGCCCCAAGCACGCGATCGGATTCACCAACGCGATCATGCGTCGCCTATCCGAGGGCGCCCGCGCCCTGGTCGAGAGCCTGCCGGAGTGGACGCCGCGCGAGGCCGCGCTGCGTTACTCCTATCCCGACTGGATCGCCGAGACCTTCTGGCGCGAGCTCGGTCCCGACGACGCCCCGGCTCTACTGCGCGCCCAGAACGAGCCGGCCGAGACGGCAGTGCGCGTAAACACCCTGATCAAAGGTGAGGTCGCGGCTGAACCCGTGGGCGAGCCCGATCCACTCATCCCGGGCGCGCTGGTGGTCAAGCGCGTGGACGAGCAGGCGCTGGCCGACGGCCTAGTCTGGCCGCAGAGCCGTGGCTCGCAACTGGCCGGCCTGGCCGTGGGAGTGCGCGCGGGCGAACGGGTGCTCGACGTCTGCGCGGCGCCGGGCGGCAAGACAACGCAGCTGGCCGCGCTCGGCGCCGAGGTGACGGCGATCGAGAAGCACGAAGGACGGGCGCGCGAGCTGGACGAGAACTGCCGTCGTCTTGGGGCGGGCTCGGTGCGTGTCCTGAACGCCGACGCGCTTGACCTACCGCCCGAGCTTGACGGCTTCGATCGAGCCCTGGTGGATGCTCCTTGCTCGGGACTGGGCGTGCTCGCCAGCCGCCCCGACCTGCGCTGGCGCTCGCACCCGCTGGCCGAGCTGCAGCTCGAGCTGCTGCGCGCCGCCGCCGCCCGTGTGCGCCCCGGCGGTACCGTCACTTACTCGGTTTGCACGATCAACCGCGAGGAAAACGAGGACGTTGTCGCGGCCTCAGGCCTTGAGCCCGAGCCCCTGGGCGAGCTCTGGCCGGAGTTCTCGCACCCCCATCACCCCGAGTTCCTGCTCACGCTGCCGCACGTGCACCGCACGAGCGGGTTTTTCGTGGCGCGGTTGAGGGTCAGCTGATCGGCGGCCAGCCGTCCCAAACGGACATCTACCAATAATCTCGGTTCGTAGATAGAGTCCCGTCTATGTCTGCGGCAGCGACAGCACTCGATGAGCTAAAGCGCGAGCTAGGCGAGCTCAAGGATCTCGGCCGCATCGCCGCGCTCCTGTCCTGGGATCAGCAGGTGATGATGCCGCCGCTCGGCGCCGCCGCCCGGGCCGATCAGCTCTCGACGCTGGGCCTGATCATCCACGAGCGCTCCACCTCGCCCAAGTTGGGCAAGCTGATCGACGCGGCCGAGCCGCTGCTGGCGACGCTCGATCCCGACTCCGACGATGCCAGGCTGGTAAAGGTCGCGCGCTACGAGTTCGAGAAGGAAGTCAAGGTACCGAGGGATCTGCGCGAAGCTCTGACGCGCACCGCCTCGGAGTCCTATCCGGTCTGGGTCGAAGCCCGAGAGAGGAGCGACTTCGCCGGCTTCCAGCCCTACCTGGAGAAGACGCTCGAGCTGAAGCGGCGCTACATCGAGTGCATCGCCCCCGAGACGGAGCCCTACGATGCGCTCCTCGACGAATTCGAGCAGGGGATGACGGCGGCCGAGATCCGGCCTATCTTCGCCAGGCTAAAGGAGGTGCTGATCCCGCTGGTGCGTGCCGCGGCGGCTTCGGATGCCATCGACGACGCGCCGCTGCGCCGGCAGTTCCCGGCGGCCGAGCTGCAGCAGATCGAGCAGCTGGTGCTTGCGAACTTCGGCTTCAACGCCGACGCCTGGCGCCTCGATACGACCGTCCATCCTTTCGAGACCTCGATCGCCATCTCCGATGTCCGCCTGAGCACGCGCTACGAGGTCGACGGGCTGGAGAGCCTGCTCTCGAGCATGCACGAGTTCGGGCACGGCCTCTATGAGCGCCAGATCGCGCCCGAGCTGGACTCGACCAACCTCGCCCGCGGCGCCTCGCTCGGCTGGCACGAGTCGCAGAGCCTGCTCTGGGAGAACCTGGTCGGTCGCGGCCTTCCCTTCTGGGAGCGCTTCGCGTCTGAGCTGACAGGCATCTTCCCCGACCAGCTCGGCTCGCTCGGCAGCGCCGACATCTACGCGATGGTGAACAAGGTTCATCCGGATTTCATCCGCGTCGAAGCCGACGAGACGACCTACAGCCTGCACGTGATTTTGCGCTTCGAGCTCGAGCAGGAGCTGCTCTTCGGCGAGCTGGCGCTGAGCGACCTGCCCGCCGCCTGGAACCAGCGCATGCACGACTACCTCGGCGTCCAAGTGCCAAACGATCGGCTCGGCGTGCTCCAGGACGTGCACTGGGGGCAGGGCTCTTTCGGTTACTTCCCCACCTACTCGCTCGGCCATCTGCGCGCCTCGCAGCTCTGGCAGCGCATCACGAGCGAACTGCCCGATTTGCCACAGGAGATCAGCCGTGGCGAGTTCGCCTCGCTGCGCGAGTGGCTGCGCGAGAACGTGCACCGGCACGGGGTGAAGTTCACGCCTGCAGAGCTTCAGCAGCGAGTGCTCGGCGGCCCGATCGATCCCGAGCCCTTCATCAGTCGCCTGCGCGAGAAGCTGACCGGCATCTACGGCCAGGCGCTCATTTCATGACCCGCTCCCGCTATCTCTAAGATCCAGGCCATGGCCTGGAAAGATTGGGTGCGCACCGCCGAGATCGAGCCCTCGATCTTCGCCGCCGATTTCTCCTGTCTCGGCGAGCAGCTCGAGAACTTGCTGCGCGGTGGGGTGCGCATCTTCCAGTTCGATGTCGGCGACGGCCAGTTCGTGACCCCGATTACCATCGGTCCGATTGTGCTGCAGTCGATCGCCCCGATCGTGCACGCCGCCGGCGGCGTGGTCGACTGCCACCTGATGATCGTCGAGCCCCAGCGCCACTTCGCGGCCTTTGCCGAGGCCGGCGGCGACAGCGTCACCGTGCACTACGAGGTCGTCGGCGATCGCCTGCGCGACGTTGTCGCCCAGGCCCGCGAGCACGGTCTCGAGGTAGGGCTGGCCTTCAGCCCCGAGACGAGGGTGGCCAAGGCGGCGACCGCGGCGATTGCGGCCGGTGTCGATCTCGTCCTCTGCATGAGCGTCAATCCCGGCGACTCGGGCCAGAAGTTCATGCCCGACGCGATCGGGCGCATCCGCGAACTGCGCGAGCTTCTGCCCGCGCACATGCACGTTCAGGTCGACGGCGGCATCGGCCCCGACAACATCCGCGAGGTCTACGAAGCCGGAGCGAACCTGTTCGTCGCGGGCTCCAGCGTTTTCGGTCGCGAGGACATCGTTCGCTCCTATCGCCGGCTGGTCGCGGCGCTAGCCTGAGGGCGCTGTTGTGGCGAATCAGGGCCCGAGCGAAGAGCAGCTGATCGAGCGGGCGCTGGAGCTGGCCGAGCAGGGGCGCGGGCAGACGCAGCCGAACCCCGTCGTCGGGGCGCTGGTCGTGAAAGACGGCGAGGTGGTGGGGGAGGGCTGGCACGAGCGGGCAGGCGGGCCGCACGCCGAGATCGTCGCGCTGAATCAGGCCGGCGAACGAGCCCGCGGCGCGACGATGGTGGTCACGCTCGAGCCCTGCTGCTTCACGGGCCTTACCGGTCCCTGTTGTGAGCGCATCATCGAGGACCGAATCGCCCGCGTTGTCGTCGCCACCGAGGATCCGAATCCGAGAGTTTCCGGGCGCGGTGTCGCTCGTCTGCGCGAGGCCGGGCTGACGGTCGAGCTGGTCGAAGGTGAGCTTGCCCTTCGCGCTCGGCGGCAGAACGAGGCCTGGCGCACCTGGATAGCCGCCGGGCGGCCCTTCGTCACCTACAAGGTGGCGTCTACGTTGGATGGACGCGTAACGCTGCCCGGCGCCCGCTGGCTTTCCGGCGAGGCCTCGCGCCGGCTTGTGCACGAGCTCCGTGCCTCTTCCGACGCGGTCGCAGTCGGGATGGGCACCGTCCTGGCCGACTCGCCTCGGCTCGATGTCCGCGATGTCGGCGCCCCGCGCCAGCCGCGGCGCCTGGCCTTCGGCAAGGGGCCGCTACCGGAAGGATCAAAGCTCGAGCTTCGCTCCGGTCCGCTCGCCGAGGAACTGGCGGCGCTGGCGCAGGAGGGCGTGCAGTCACTCTTGTTCGAAGGCGGGCCTACGCTCGCCACGGCCTTCGTCAATGCAGACCTGGTGGACAAGCTGCTCGTGTTCGTGACGCCTCATCTCGCCGGCGCGGGACCAAAGCTTTTCGGAGAGCTGACCCATTCGCTTCGGCTCTCCGGCGTGAGCACCGAGCGCATCGGTGAAGACGTGCTGATCAGCGCCTACATTCACGAGCCCTGAAGCTGAGCGAGTCCGGCCGGATGGGTCGCCGGAGAACACGCTCACCTCTGGCGGTGCAGCGCTGAAATCGGCACGGAGTCTTCGCATTCACGCACGCGTTTTCTCGCTAGCGTTTCCCGCCCCGTGGGAGGGTGGTGGGTGGTCGATGAGGCGCCCTACCCCGCGCCGCAGCCACGCAACACCCAGCTGTCAGGTCGCTGTCCTAGGCGAGCGCTTGAAAAAGACGCCCTCGTACTTGATTCGCCCGATCCCGATTCGCCTACCGTCGATGTCTTCGAGCACGAACTCGTAGCTGCCGTAGGGAGTCGGCGCCGGAGCGTCGACGATCTGGGCGCCCTTGCCCCGCAACTCGTCGTAGAGCAGATCGACGCCGGCGAGGGTCTCGGGGTCGATATAGGCGTCGTAGGCGGCGCCGTAGCGTGCGGCGTTGGACTCGACCTGGCCTCGCGCGGCCTGCACGACGACGAACTCGACGCTGTCTCGGTAGAGCGTGGCGAAGGGCTCGTTGCTCTCGTAGTTCTCCACCAGCTCGAAACCGAGGACGTCACGGTAGTACTCGGCAGTCCGCCTGACGTCGGGCGAAACGAGTACCGGCGCGACGTTGACGAGCTTCACCCGTTCCACTGATCCTCCAGATTCGCGCTGTGCGAGGAGCGAGCCACGATTTTAATCTCGTGACCCGCTCATCGCCGGCGGCATTCTTTGGTATCGGTGTTCAGCTCGACGGGTGCAACGAGTGCGGACGCACTCGTTTCTCGAGCTCGTCGGCTCTGGCAACCAGCTTGGCTGCTTCGTCGCGACGATCTTGATCGTCCAACAGCGACGCCCAGGCGCGGCAGAACCGGCCCGCTTCCGCGAACTGATTGTCTTTCTCGAGCAGATCTACTGCCCGCGCGAAGAGCGGCTCGGCGCCCATCGTATCCTTCTTTAGAGCACGAGCAATGGCCAGGGCGCCAACTGCTCCGCCCTGTTCACGCGGGCTCTGCTCGAGCAGCCCAAGTGCCTTGCCTGCCAGTCGCTCGGCCTCGTCTGCGTCGCCAAGCTCAGCGGCGCAGATGGCTTGGTCGGTCACGAACAGACCGAGATCATCACTTCTTCCGGCACGCTCCAGGGCACTTACGCAGTTACCCAGAGGCTCCTGCGCCTCCTTGAAGCGACCGTCGAGAACGAGGATCTGGCCGTAAGCGCCTTCGGCCTTGGTCAACGCGAGCGAGTCCTCGTCGGCCTCGAGCAGAGCGATCGCACGTCGCATGTGCTCGAGCGCGGCGGGAGTCTCGCCGGACATCGCCGCGATACGCGCCAGTGTCCAGTAGTTCGACACCTGGGCACGTCGATCGGCTTCCTCGCCGTGTTCTCTCGTCGCCTTTTCGAGTACCGCTCGCGCCTCTTTGAAGCGTCCGGCGTCGGTTAGTGCGTAACTCAGGTGAACCGCGAAGCGCATGTAGGCGCCTGTGTGCTCGGTCGCCTGCTCGCGCACGAAATCGAGTGACGTCTCAAGCACATTGATGCTCTCCGCGAGGTGCCCGGCAGCGCTGTGGGCGCGTGCGAGGGCGAGGTAGACATCGGGCCTTAGGGCCGGCGTGATGGTGCTGGAAGCAATCGCTTCCTCTAGTAGTGGAATGGCTTCGGCGTAGGAGGACGTTGCACTTAGGGCGACGCCGAGCGCGGCCACGGCTCGAGCCGTGATCAGCGGGTCGCCAAAGACACGGGCTTCGGAGATGAGGCGCCGCAGATTCTCTGCCGTCGCCTCCGGACTGGTACCGATGCGCAGCTCGAGCTCGGCATCGGCGATTCGTAGCTCGAGATCGCCACGCGGACCAAGTTGCCGTCCGGTCTCGAGGTATTCGGGTGTCACATCGAGCTGTTTTGCGAGCGCTCGAATCGCTCGTACCGACGGGCGCCGCAAGCCCGCCTCTATGCGTGAGATATGTGCAGTCGTCAGGCCTGGGCCTGAAATCGCCTGCTGCGAGAGGCCTCGCTCTTTTCGGAGCCGCCGCAGTCGCTCACCGAGCTTCTCTGTCGGCTCTCTCTTCGGGTCGTTCATGGGCTCCATTCAACCGGTGCGTAGCCCCCACCGTCAAGTGGGCGCCGTACCGAGTACCTTTTGACAATGAAGTGTGGTGCCTTTTGACATTCTAGCCATTTCCTCGACCTTTTTGGCTTTCCCGAGCATCAACGCCAGGGAAGGGGGTGAGACTCGTGAGAGGCAAGCTTCCTTGGTTTTAGTCAGAAACGCCGCTCGCACGCAGGTTGAGTAAGCGAGGACGCTGAGGATGCTGGTGATTCCCCCCGAGGTGCCCGAGGTTTTCGACTCGCGCGGGCGTGAGTAATACGCCGTTATGTTGGGGAGCCGGAGTGCCGGAGAGGGCGTTCCGGCTCCCTTCTCGCGCTCTAGCTCCCCCGAAGGGCGTGCTGCTAGTAGCCTTGCTGGCGTGTTCACAGGCATCGTCAGAGAGCTCGCCCGCGTCGTCTCGCTCGAGGGCGACGAAGAACAGGGGCGCCTTGTTGTCGCGGCGCCCAGGCTTGCCCCCGAGCTGGGGATCGGCGATTCGGTGGCCGTTGACGGCTGCTGCTTGACCGTCGTCGAAATACAGCAAGAGAAGCTGGCCTTCGATCTTAGCGCCGAGACGCTCTCGCGCAGCTCGATCGGCTCGCTCGGAGCCGGGCAGAGCGCCAACCTGGAGCCGGCGATTCGCGTCGGTGAGCCGCTTGGCGGGCACTACGTGCAGGGTCACGTCGATGCGGTTGGGCGCGTGCGCTCGATCCTGCCCGAGGGCGAGGGTGTGCGGATGTGGCTCGAGCTTCCGCCTGAAGTCCTTCGCTACTGCGTCGAAAAGGGCTCGCTGACAATCGCCGGCGTGTCGCTGACCATCGCCAAGCTGACAGACGACGCGGTTGCCGTAGCGCTCATACCGCACACGCTTACAGAGACGACGCTCGGCAAGATGAAGCCCGACGACGCGGTCAACCTCGAGGCCGATGTGATCGCCAAATACGTCGAGCGCCTACTACCGGGGAGGCTGGATAAATGACGCCGGACCTGACAGGCGAGAGCCCAAGCATCGTTTTCGCTCCGGTCGAACAAGCGATCGAGGAGATTCGCAGCGGGCGCTTCGTGGTTGTCGTCGACGCCGCCGATCGCGAGAACGAAGGCGACCTGACCATCGCGGCTCAGTTCGCCACCCCCGAGGCGATCAACTTCATGGCCACCAACGCGCGCGGCCTGATCTGCCTGTCGCTGACTCCGGAGCGCTGTGACGAGCTTGGCCTGGAGCAGATGACCGTGCGCAACGAGACGCCGAATCAGACCGCATTCACCGTCTCCATCGAGGCCCGCGAGGGGATCTCGACCGGTATCTCGGCCCAGGATCGCTCACATACCGTCCAGGTTGCGATCGACCCCGACAAGGGCGCCGACGAGATTGTCCGGCCCGGTCACGTCTTCCCGCTGAGGGCTCGTCCCGGCGGCGTGCTCGAGCGCGCCGGGCAGACCGAGGCCGCGATCGACCTGGCGCGCTTCGCAGGGCTGATCCCCGCGGGTGTCATCTGCGAGGTGATGAAGGAAGACGGCACCATGGCGCGCGTTCCCGACCTGATCGATTACTGCTCGCAGCACGACATCAAGCTGGTCTCGATCGCCGACCTGATCGAGTACCGGCGGCGCAACGAGTCGCTGATCGAGCGCGTGACTTCGGTACGCATGCCAACCGAGTACGGCGAGTATCAGGCCGTCGCCTACCGCGAGAAACTGACCGGAAAGTCACACGTCGCGCTCGTGATGGGGAAGGTTGCAGGCAAGGAGAACGTGTTGGTGCGCGTCCACTCCGAGTGCCTGACCGGGGATACGTTCCACTCGCTTCGTTGCGACTGCGGCGAGCAGCTCGAATACGCGCTCAGTCGCATCGCCGAGGAGAAGTGCGGCGTTCTCCTCTACATGGCCCAGGAGGGGCGCGGAATCGGCCTGCTCAACAAGCTCAAGGCCTATGAGCTGCAGGAGCAGGGACTAGACACCGTCGAGGCCAACCTCGAGCTCGGCTTCAAGGCCGACGAGCGCGAGTGGGGAATCGGCAACCAGATCCTGGTTGATCTGGGGCTCTCGAGCATCCGCCTACTCACCAACAACCCGCGCAAGCTGAACATCGCCGGCTACGGCTTGGACATTGTCGAGCAGGTGCCGATCGTGATCACTCCCAACGCTGAGAACGAGCGCTACCTGGCAACCAAACGAGATAAGCTCGGGCATCGTTTACACCATCAAGGGCTACACCTCGATACGGAGTTGGAGGCTGATAAGTGAGCACACATGGACCGCTGACACCCGACCCGGGCCAAGAGGGCCCTTTCAACCAGAATCCGTGGCCCGGCCAGCCCGGCTACGAAGCGCCCACGCCCCTACTCGCCTCCGAGAGCGACTTGCCGCAGGCGTCGGCTCAGGAGGGCGACGGCGCAGCGGCCTTCGCCGAGGGTAAGCCCGAAGCACAGCCCGAGCTTCTCAGCGAGCACGCCGAGGGCGAGCTGAACGTTCCCGTCGGATATCGGTCGATCGAGGGCTTCCCGACCGGCGCCGGTCGCTCGGTGGCAATCGCAGTCAGCCGCTTCAACGGCGAGATCACGAACGGGCTGCTGGAGAGCGCTTTGAGCGAGCTCGGGCGCCTCGGCGTGGGCGGCGACGCGATCACGATCATGCCGGTGCCGGGCGCCTTCGAGTTGCCGCTGGCGGCGATGGCGCTCTCCAAGTCGCGCCGCTACAGCTGCGTGGTCGCGCTCGGCTGCGTCATCAAGGGCGAGACGCCGCACTTCGAGTACGTCGCCGGCGAGGCGGCCAGCGGTGTTCTTCTGGCCGGGCTGGAGACCGGTGTGCCGGTCGCCTTCGGCGTACTGACGGTGGACACGATTGAGCAGGCGCAGGCGCGGCTGGGCAAGGGCGCCGAGGCCGTACGTAGCGCGCTCGAGATGGCCGATGCCTTCGCCCGCCTGCGCGTCATCGCGGGCGGCTAACCTGCCGGCGCCCGTCATGAGAGGGCTGCGCAGATGAGCGACTCGGGCTACGTCCACGGTTACTCCTTGCGCGAGGCTGCGCGTCTTGCCGACCAGGCCGACACGCTTGCCGAGTTACTCCACGTCGGTACCCACTACCCGGCGGGCATGCTAGTGCTCGAATGCGGCTGCGGCACGGGCGCGCAGACCGTTCACCTCGCCGCCTCGAGCCCCGAGGCCGAGATCGTCTCCGCGGATATCGAGCCGGAATCGCTCGAGCAGGCCCGGGCACGGGTTGAAGCCGCCGGCTACGGCAACGTCAGCTTCCAGGTCGCCGATGTCTTCGATCTGCCCTTCGCCGAGCAGAGCTTCGATCACGTCTTCGTCTGCTTCATGCTCGAGCACCTGCCCGAGCCCGAGCGGGCGCTCGCTTGTCTTCGCTGCGTGCTCAAGGCGGGCGGCTCGATCACAGCGATCGAGGGCGATCACGGTTCCTGGTACTGCCATCCCACTACGCCCGAGGCCGAGCGGACGGTCGAGTGCCTGGTTGAGATCCAGGCCCGCCAAGGCGGCGATGCGCTGATCGGGCGGCGCCTCTATCCGCTGCTCGCAGGCGCCGGCTTTCATACCGTGCATGTCAGCCCGAGGCTCGTCTACGTAGACGACAGTCGCCCCGACCTGATCGAAGGCTTCTCCAAGAACACCTTCATCGCCATGGTGGAAGGGGTACGCGAGCAGGCGCTGGAACTGGGCTTGATAGACGAGGCGAGCTGGGACAAGGGCATCGCCGACATGTACAAGGCGACCGATCCGGGCGGAACCTTCCTCTACACCTTCTTCAAAGGAACCGCGCTGAAGTAACTTGGCTCAGCTAGACTGCCCCGGCTATGTCCAAGGTTTGCTCAGTTTGCGGCAAGGGTCCGGCTTTCGGCAACAACCGTAGCCACTCGATGGTTGCCACCAAGCGGCGCTTCAATCCGAACCTGCAAAGGATTCGGATACTGGTGGCCGGCGTCAGTCGCCGCGCCTATGTTTGCACGCGCTGCCTGCGTTCGGGCAAGATCGAAAAGGCGTAGCTAGACTCGCGGCGCCTCTGCCGTTCACGCTCTTTCGCTCGCCTAGCAACCGCCACGCCCGTTGTGCGGTCTAAGAACTCGTGGAAGCGATGCAGCTGCAGGAGAACGCGCTCGGGCGACTGTTTGTCTCGCCGCGGGCTATCGCTCAGGTAGCCGAGCGCTCGCTGGATGAGTGCTACGGCGTCGTCGGGCTGGGGCGGGGCGCTCGCATTCGTCGCGCTTTCGCGCTTAAGCGTCGCCACGGCGTCGAGGTGTCTTCGAGCGAGCAGGGCGAAATCGAGCTGACTCTGGCGGTCGTGATCGCCCACGGTCTCAATCTGGCAGAGGTGGCAGCAACCGTGCGCTCGCGCGTGAGTTACGAGGTCGAGCGGGTGACCGGGCTGAAGGTGGCTCGAGTGGAGGTACGGATCGACGATGTCCGATCTCGAGCTTGATTCGCTGAGAACGAGTAGCGAGCGGGCGCTGGTGCGCCGGCTGGCGCTTGCGGCGCTGGAGGCGCTGGAGCGAGAGAGGCAGCGGATCGACGGTCTGAACGTCTACCCAGTGCCCGACGGCGACACGGGGATGAACCTCGTACTCACCGTTCGCGCGCTGGTCGAGGAGCTCGATCAGGCAGAGTCGAGCGGACTGCTTGCCTCTCGCCGAGATCTAGCCCGTGCGCTGTTGATGAGAGCGCGCGGCACATCGGGCGTCATCCTCTCGCAGATCGTGCGCGGCGCGGTGGAGGCCGCTCCGGCCTCAGGCCTTATCGGCGGGCGGGCACTGGCGACGATGCTGGAGCGCTCGCGCGACGCGGCCTATTCGGCCGTCGCCAAGCCGGCGGAGGGAACGATTCTGACTCTGATCGGCGAGTTGGCCGAGGAGGCGCGCGAGCAGAGGCGTACCAAGCTGTCGCTCGAGCAGCGCCTGGAGGGGCTTGTCGAGCGCGCCGAGGTGGCACTGGAGCGAACGCGCGAGCAGAGTCCAACTCTGGCTGAGGCCGGTGTGGTCGATGCCGGCGCGGCCGGGCTGCTCGTCTGTCTGCGGGCTATCGCCCGCGCGGTCGCCGGCGCGCCCGTTGTGGAGCAGGCGCCGCTGTTACGGCTCGTCTCCGCACCTCCAGAGCGCTAAAAACCTCTAACAGAATGAAGACCCGCCGACTGGGTGCGATCGGTGGATGCGATG
>DATCCQ010000086.1:0-4513 GCA_036511185.1 Gaiellaceae bacterium | reverse complement strand
GGCACGCGCACCGAGACGTTGCCCTCGGTGGCCTTGAGATAACCGCGCTCGAGGAGTGTGCGGCAGATCGAGACGACGAGCTCCTTGGACGAGTCGTACTGGCCCATCGGCGATCCTTTCGCAGTCGGTTGAGGAGCGGTTGGCTGCGGCCGGCGAGCTGGACGAGTGGCACGTCCTTCTCGCGCTTGTCAGAACGACAGCCGCGCCGTCCGCGCTGCTCCTTGTGCCATTCTTTCGCTCGTGCGGACATGAGTCTAGCAGGCTCACGCCTGCGAGCCTACGACCTTGCCCGTCCCGGTACACCGCTGCGACACCATACCGACGTCGCAGAACCCACCACCACTTCAACCGCTTGTTGGAGGTCTTGGAGTCTTGTGCTCGTCTCAGAAGAACGCAATGAGCGGCGGGTTCTTGCTATGAGCCGACGAGACGCCGACACGGCAATGCGTTCTCGGCCCGGCTGGCGCTTCTTGGTGTCGCCGCCGGTCTCGCTGCGCTCCTTGTGCCCCGCCTCAAGGAGCGTAGACTGCGGAGGCTTGACGAGGGATCCCCCGCCACCGTGGACCACCTCCCCATGAACCACCCCCGCTGCAGGCGCGAGAACTCCCCGGCAGGAGGTGGGCTTTGGCTGCGCCGTGGATGCAAGGAGTAGGACAGAGACGTTGAGTGACCTCTCAGAAGAACGTCAGGCGAGCGAATCGCCGGAGCTGAGCATCGACGAGGTGCGCGATCTGGTCGCCGAGGGCCGCGAACAGGGCTACCTGACCAGCGATCGCATCGCCGACGCGCTTCAGGACGTCGAACTCACCCCCGACCAGATCGAGAACATCTTCATCCTCTTCAACGACCTCGGCATCGATATCGTCGAGGGCGACGAGCCGCTCTCCGGCGACGGCGCCGAGGCCAAGCCCGAAGAGGAGATCGTCCCCAAGCTCGACCTCTCGATCAAGACGCCGAGCACCGACCCGGTGCGCATGTACCTCACCGAGATCGGCAAGGTGCCGCTGCTCACGGCCGAAGAAGAGGTCTCACTGGCGAAGCGCATCGAGCGCCGTGACGTGGAGGCCAAGCGCAAGCTGATCGAGGCCAACCTGCGCCTCGTCGTCTCGATCGCCAAGCGCTACGTCGCCCGTGGCATGCTCTTCCTCGATCTCATCCAGGAGGGCAACCTCGGCCTCATCCGCGCGGTCGAGAAGTTCGACTACCGCAAGGGCTACAAGTTCTCCACCTACGCTACCTGGTGGATCCGGCAGGCGATCACGCGCGCGATCGCCGACCAGGCGCGCACGATCCGTATCCCCGTGCATATGGTGGAGATGATCAACCGGCTCGTCCGCGTGCAGCGCCAGCTCCTCCAGGACATCGGCCGCGAGCCCACGCCCGAGGAGATCGCCGCCGAGATGGGCACCACGCCGCAGAAGGTGCGCGAGATCTTGAAGATCAGCCAAGAGCCGGTGAGCCTCGAGACGCCGATCGGCGAAGAAGAGGACTTGCAGCTCGGCGATTTCATCGAAGACGAAGACGCGACGATGCCGGTCGAGGCCGTCAGCGAGATCATGCAGAAGGAGGAGCTCAACCAGGTGCTGAGCACCTTCACCCACCGGGAGCGCAAGGTGGTCGAGCTCCGCTTCGGCCTCAAGGGCGAGCACCCGCGCACCCTCGCAGAGGTTGGCCAGAAGTTCGGCGTGACGCGCGAGCGCATCAGGCAGATCGAGGCCAAGACGCTCGTCAAGCTCACGAGCTGCCGCGACACGCAGCGCTTGAGGAATCTCCTAGACTAGCGTAGCCAAAGGACGAGCATGAAGATCCGCCTCATCGAACCCGAGCCGCCGAGCCTCCACATGTGGTCGTACTCGCGCTACCCACGTCTCGGGCTGCCCATGATCGGCGCGGCCCTAGCGGCGGCCGGTCACGACGTCCTCATCTACTGCCCGCAGATGGCGCCGATCGACATGGCCGACGTCCGTGGGGCCGAGTTGGTGGGCCTCTCGACCACCACCTCCACCGCTCCGGCCGCCTACCAGATCGCCGACGAGTTGCGCGCCCGCCGCATCGCCACCGTGATCGGCGGGTCACACGTCACGTTCATGGCCAACGAGGCGCTCGAGCACGCCGACTTCGTGGCGCGCGGCGAGGGCGGCGAGGCGCTCGTGCTCGAGCTCGTCGAGGCCCTTCGGGGCCGGCGCGAGCTCGAAACGATTCGCGGGCTCTCATTTACCCGAGACGGCCGACCTGTGCACAACGAGCCGCGCGAGCGCTGCCGAAACCTCGACGAGCTGCCCGTGCCCGACCTCTCGCTGATCGTGGGCTCCGAGAAGCTCAAGTCGACACCCATCATGACGAGCTGGGGCTGCCCCTTCGCCTGCAACTTCTGCTCGGTCACGGCGATGTTCGGGCATAGGTACCGCTATCGCAGCCCCGAGCACGTCATCGCTGAGCTCGAAGCGAAGCGGCCGCGGCGCATCTTCTTCTACGACGATAATTTCGCCGCCGACAAGCGGCGCCTCAAGATCCTTTTGGGTCTCATGATCGAGCGCGATCTGGTGGTGCCCTGGTCGGCCCAGGTGCGCACCGACGTGGCAGACGACGCCGAGCTCCTCATTCTCATGCGGCGCTCGGGCTGCCAGCGCCTCAGCCTCGGCCTCGAGTCGGTCAACCAGGCGACCCTCGACGGCTACATGAAGGCACAGAGCGTGGACGACATCGCTCGCGCCATCGACACGCTGCACGACTGCGGCATCAAGTGCCACGGCATGTTCGTGCTGGGCGCCGACAGCGACACCGTGGACACCGTACGCGACACCCTGGAGTTCGCCCTCGAGCATCGCATCGACTCGCTGATGCTGAACATCCTCACACCGGGGCCGGGCACGGGACAGCTCGCCGATATGAACGCCGGGGGCGCATCTTCGACAGGCACTGGCAGCTCTACGACGGACAGCACGTAGTCTTCACGCCGCGACAGATGACGCCGCATGAGTTGCAGGCGGCGGTGTTACGTGCCTACGCGCGCTTCTACTCCGTGCGCCAGTGGCTCACGTACTTCTTCACCTTCCGCTACGCCGAGCTGCTCGTCCACAGCTGGGGCTGGTGGTACGCGCGCAGCTGGCCGAGGGACAAGTGCAACCGCGCTTACCTGAAGAGGCTTCCACACCTACAGCTAGTCGCCGCCCGCCCCCTGCAGGCTGCTCCCCACCATTAAGTGGTGAGTGCTCCTCACAAGTAGCTCGCCGCAAGCCAGCCTTGCGGGATCACCGAATTCGCGCAGAGCTCGAGCGAACTAGGCGGTCGCCCTAGACGAGCCAGGCTTGAAGGGCACACAAACTCCCGCTTCGCTCACGCTGCCAGGTCGTACTCATGGATCAGCCCGCCGAGGACGTCTCGCCGTCGTACTTGCGCGGTCGAGGTGAACACGACAGGCTCCGTCCCTTCGCCATGCGGCACTCGCAGGCTGAGCCCGCGGTGGGGCCGCTGGCGATTGTCGTGGTCGACGTACTTGAGCGAGCACCTTCTCCCGCTGTCTGCGACCACAGGTAAGCATCCAATCCCGGCATTGCCTGCGCACGGTGCGCAGCCAGCGTTCGCCTTGGGAGCCTGGATCGGCGTGCGCATCACGCTGCTCCCCTCCGCGGTGAACACCTGATCGCAGCTAGCGACGTACGTGCCGTCCCGGTCTCTTAAGCAAGAATCAAAACGTTCGACCCCGATCGGCAAGGTCGCAGGAGAGGTTTCTCGCCGGCTGGGTGACCGAGGCCGCGTTGGGGTTTCGAGTCAGGCCGAGGATGTCGATCCGTCGGTGAGGCGAGCGCGATCGCACACAGCACGGAGAAGGTGCGCAGAAACAGGCTATCCACGGTGAAGAAGTCGAAGCCCAGGATGCCCTGCGCCGGGGCTCTGATGAACTTTAGACCAGGTCGGTCGCTTGCGGCGCGGCGCCGGGCGTAAGGCCCTGGCGGCGCGCCAGCGTGCGGATCGTGGTCGCCGACACGCTGCTGCCCAGCTTGACGAGCGCTCCGCGAATGCGCCGGCACCCCGATCGCGGATGCTCTTTGGCCAGGCGAAGCACCACCTCGATGACGCTCGCGTCGGGCGCTCGACGGCCGCCGCGGCGATGGCGCCGAAAGGTCCACGTGCGGCGCCCGAGTTCCCGGTGCCAGCGCGAAAGCGTGGACGGGGTGACCCAAGAACGTCTGCCCGCCGCCTCGGGGAAGAACCCGGCTGGCGGCGGCTAAGAGAAGACGATCGCGCCGCCTGAGTCTCGGCCTAAGGGGTCTGACGATGCAGGACCTCCAGCTGGTGGCGGAGGACGAGAATCCCGAAATCCTTCGAGCGGTCGCTTTCTGACGGGCCGACCGCCCAATCCACCAGCCTGCGCAAGGCGAGGTAGAGCAACGCGAATGCCACCGGCGGATGCCTCCTTGGTCGGGACGGGAGATCTTCAGGAAACACCTGCTCAGCGCGGCTGTCCAGAGTTTCTGTGCCCTTCAAGGTCTGCAGTCGTGCATGAAGATGG
>DATCCQ010000085.1:0-7015 GCA_036511185.1 Gaiellaceae bacterium | reverse complement strand
AACGACAACTGATCGTCGGCCACCGAGGCGAGCGTGCCTCCCAGGATCAGTGCGAATCTGTGACGGCGGCAGACCTTTTCGATAGCCGGCGTCGTGGACGTTGTTGTGGCGGTCGTCGTCGTGGTGATTGTCACTGTCGGTGCGGCCTTGGCGGGCTTGGCAACTACCCAGGCTGCAAGCAGTGTCGCTGTTGCATCGGAGCTCGTCTTGCAGAAACGCGCCCGCACATCGAGGCGGTCACCAAGCGTGAGGTCGCCGAGCGTCACCTTTTTCCCGAGGCGCCAAATCCGCGTCTTCTCGCCGACCTGGACGGTAACGGTCTTGCTCTCGAGCAGTCTCGCGTGCCTGTTGACCCGTTTCACGTCCATGGTGAACGAGAGCTGATCGTCGGCGACCGAGACGAGCGTGCCTTTCAGGATCCACGCCGCCCTGGGACGGCAGACCTTCCAGTCCTTCGTTGTCGTCGTAGTCGTGGCCGTCGTGGTGGTCGTAGCGTCGGTTCCCGCCGGCTTCTCTGAGGTCTTTGCGGGAGCCGCGACCGCGAACGAAGCCGCTAACCCGGCAACGAGTGCGGCGACTAATGCAACCCTGAACTTCATTTGTGTCTCCTTCTAAGCTCGGGACCCCGCCATGCGAAGGAGTCCAGGAGTACGTTTAATAGGCTGTGCTTAGTATTTTGACTTAACGCTTGTGAGTGTCAATTAGATTGACGTAAAATCAGCGTAAATACGCCCATATTTTTATCGTAATGTAAATTCTAAGTAAAACACGCACGGTAGTAGCGCAAGATCGCCAATCAGAGGCTGGTATTAGTCAAGCTTTCTCTCAGGAAGCGGATCAGAATGGAGACTCGCCTCCGAGCGCGGCCGGCCGCAGAGGGGCTTTGTTTTGAGTCGAGCTCTTAAGCCGTCTCGGCCGCGTTGAGAGCGGTCTGAGATGCGCCGGCCTCTTGATCGAGCGGGAGTCGGACGGTGAAATTGGTGCCTTTCCCGGGCTCGCTCGTGACCGTGACCGTACCCTTCATGCCGTCGACCAACTCCTTGACGATGGCAAGACCGAGCCCTGTGCCGACCGAGCGCTCACTTCGGTGGCGTGAATAGAGGAAGAAACGCTCGAATGCGCGCGGAAGCTCGTCGGGCGCCAGACCGGGGCCGTTGTCTTCGACGCTGAGCGTTCCCGGCGAGGCCGTGACATGAACGAATCCCCCCGACGGCGTGACTCGCAGTGCGTTCTCGATCAAGTTCGATGCAACCTGCAGCACGCGGTCGTGATCGCCTAGCGCCGGCGCCGCTGCGTCCGATACGGACTCCAGCTCGACACTGAACGATTTCGCTTGTGCTTGAAAACGCTGCAGCGCCTCGCGGGCGACTTCGCCGAGATCTACCGGCGTGCAATGGATGCCGAATTCACTCCGGCTCACCCGGGCAAGATCGAGCAGGTCGCCGACCAGGCGCTCGAGTCGAAGTGCCTCTCGCCCTATCGTCTCCGCCGCCTCGGCGGGTGGGATCGCTTCGTCGGCCAGAGCCTCCGAATACCCGCGTACCGCGGCAAGCGGAGTCCTCAGCTCGTGACTCACCGAGAGTAGGAATGCCTTCTCGGCCTCGCGTGCGCTGGCCAATTGCTCGGCCATCTCGTTGAACGAGGTTGCGAGCGAGCGCAGCTCGGTTGCTCCCTCCACCGGCACAGGCTCCGAAACGCCGCGTTCGGCAAGAGCCCGACTGGCACGGGCGACGCGGTCGAGCGGGCGTGTGATCAGACGCGCGAACGTAAGCGAGATCAGCGCGGCCAGTAGCATGCCCGCGGCCGCTGCGATGGCCAGCGCGTTGATGAATGGGCGCCATTCGGTGGAAGCGTTGCGGTGTGGGCGCAGGAGCACGAAGGCCTTGCTTCCGAGCGGGCGAGCGGCGAAGTAGTTGCTCGTACCGGCGATTGTTATCGAGCCGTTGGCCGAGCGGCCGGCGCGAAGTCCGCGCATCGTCTCCTTCGAGGCGTATTGCGACTTCGAATCGAGGGAGGAGAGGACAACTACCTGCTCGTTCTGACGGGCTAGGTAGGGCCTGAGCTTGGTTAGGCGCGCCAGCGGCAGAATGTCTGTCTCCTCGCGGTGTACGAGCAGATCGGCCTGGTGTGAAAGGTCGCGCAACGTTGCGCGATCGACCGCCTGGCGCGTGAGCAGGCCGCCAACGCCGAGCGTAACGGCGGCTGCTAGCAACAGAATCACACCAATGGCGGCGAAGAGCTGCGCTCGAAGCGAGTTCATCGGGGCCTCATTCGCGGACGACTTTGTATCCGGCGCCTCGCACGGTGAGGATCAGATCTCGCAAGCCGAGCTTGCGTCTCAGTTGTGCAATGTGCACGTCCACGGTTCGCGTGTCACCGGGGTAGGTCATGCCCCAGACCTCGTCGAGCAGCTTTTCGCGCGACAGCACGAGGCCGGCGTTCTCGATCAACACCGTCAAGAGATCGAATTCCTTGCCCGTGAGCTTGACCTCGCACTCGTCTGCGAGCGCAACTCGCTCGCCGCGGCGGAGCTCGACTCCACCGAGACGAAGCACATCCTGGTACATGGCCTGCCTGCCGCGACGCAAGATCGCGTTTGCGCGCGCGACCAGCTCGCGGGGAGAGAACGGTTTGAGCACGTAGTCGTCGGCCCCGAGCTCAAATCCGGTGATGCGGTCGGGCTCTTCGTCGCGCGCGGTAAGCATAAGGACCGGCACCTGCGAGCGAGCCCGGATGCGGCGGCAGACCTCGAAACCATCGATTCCAGGAAGGCCGATATCGAGCACTACGAGGTCGATCTTCCGGCCGGCCAATTCCAGCAGGGCCTTCTCGCCGGAGCGCCGCCAGATAACGGTGTACTCGTCGCGCTCGAAATAGGTTTGGACGAGGTTTCCGATGCTCTCCTCGTCCTCGATGAGAAGGACTGTGCGCGGCGCTCGACGGGCGAGCGAGCCGGGTTCGGAGAGCGGAGCGGCTGCCGGCAAGATCTACTTCCTTCCGACGCTCAACTTCTTGCCGTAAGCCCAGATCTGGCTGGCCACCCCGTCACCGTTACTGATCGTTGTCGCCCTCATCCCCGCCGCGAGGTCTGCCGCACTTGCCGCACTGAGGTTAACCAGCAGTTGCGTCGAACTGTCGATTTGCATCTGCACTCTCGTGCCGTCACTCTCCTGCAGCGTCAGCGAGGTGTCGTCGGCGCTCTCGATGACTCCGGTATCGGCGCGACTGTCGAGCACTGCGCCGTCGGCCCAGGAAATGACCTCGGCGCGCACGAAGCCGGTAGAAAGTAGCGATCTGATGGTGGGCTCGGAGTTATCGGACGATGTTCTGGTCGCGTACAACCAAGAAGCCGCTGAAGTTCCTTTGTTCATCACCGTCGCGCGCATGCCTGGCCGCACGCTTCGCGCCGTGCCGGTCTGAGCACCGACTCTGATTTGCGTGCTCGGCGAGAGCCTCACTCGGACGACTACTCCATCGCGTTCGACCAGCGTCAGTACGCGCCCGCGCACATTTCGCACGACACCGCGGTCGACCCGATAGTCGCCGACTTGGCCAGAACTAAACGTCACGATCTCGGCACGGATAAAGCCGGTGTGGAAGAGCGCTTTCACGGTACTGTTCGCTGTTAGTCCGGAAACCATCGGCGCGCCGGAAGCAGGGAGCGAGAAGGCCAGGCAGCCGAACGCCGCAACCGCGGCGACCATCAGTAACAACTGTGCCGGCTGTGTTCGTTTCATAACTATCACCGTAGTGAATTGTCGTCAGATATGGCTGCTACTTCAAACAGCCAAGGTAATGACGACGTAAATACTTGCCGGATCGGGCTGAGACGAAATGCTTGCGCGCGCGAACGAAGCGAGCCGAATGCTCGTTCTTACGACAAGAGGGTCGAAGGCCTAAAACCAGGCTTCGCGAAACTTCGCCTCGAGGGCGACATGATTGACGCCGCGCGCCTTGGCGGTGTGTAGGGCGGCGCGCGCGGCGTCAAGCGTCTCGACGGCCGAGAAATCCGGGTCGAGGGCAACCACGCCGCAAGACACCGAGAGGCGAACCTCGCCATCGGGCATGACCAGCGGCTCGTGCTCGATCGACTCGCAAAGCCTGTCGCAGGCAACCATTGAATCTTCGGGCGTGCAGTCATAGAGGACGATGGTGAACTTGTCGCCGCCGAGCCGACCGACTGCATCGGCTTCGCGCGCGGTCGAGCGCAACGTACGGGCAACGCGTAGGACGGCCAGATCGCCGCCGGCGCGGCCGTAGGCTTCGTTGATCTCGTGCATGTTGTCGATATCAACCAGAGCTAGGCAGGAAGGCGGGCTTTCCCGCTCCTGCCGCGCGATCTCGGTGCCGAGCATGTCGTAGATCGACTGGCGGTTCGGCAATCCGGTCAGCGTGTCGGTCATGGCGAGCGTCGAAATGCGGTGATTGGCGAAGTCGAGATCATGCTGGAGGGTGACGACGCGCACGCCGATGTGAACGCTGTCCAGTAGCTCAGGAAGCTCGAACGGCTTACTCAGGCAGTCGTCGGGCCCGACCGGAGCCTCGAGCGGCTGCTTGCCGTCGCTATCGCCCAGGGCGATCAGATAGAGATCGCGGCCGTCCGGCTCGGTGCGCAGACGATCGAAGATGGACAGGCCGTCGATCTCGCCGAGGCTCGTATCGAGGATGGCGAGGTCGTAGCGACGCGGCTCGAGCGAGGCCATCACAGTCTCGCTGTCCAGCGCCGCCTCGACGCGGTAGCCGGCGTCCTGTAGCGCCCGGCGGATGTCTTTCAAGTACGTCTCATCGGAGGTACCCAAAAGAATGCGGGGTTTCCGCGCGTCAACACCGATACCGCCAGCACTTGCCACTGGACGAGGTAATCGGCGCCGCCGATGCGAAATTTAATCCCTCGTTCTCGCCGTTGACATCTGCGTTTCTAACCCGTAGGGGTGCCTTTTGCGCTACTGAGGTCGCCTATTTGGGTGAGGTCGCCCTACCCTTTTTGAGGGATCTTTGTTTTTCTGCCGGCGACGGATCGAGAGACCGCTATCTACAGCGAGGCGCGCCCGGCCAGGCGAGTGTCGGGCGCGACCGGAGAAGAGGGAGTTCCGGCATAAAGGCTTGCACTCGGAGGAAAGGTTGATACAGTAACACTTAGATTATCTTAGCAGCTCACAACGTACGAAGGAGATTCTCAAAATGGCAAAGACGATCGGTATCGACCTCGGCACGACCAACAGCTGTATGGCCGTGCTCGAAGGCGGCGAGCCGACGGTTATTCCGAACGCCGAGGGCGGACGGACGACGCCGTCGGTGGTCGCCTTCGCCAAGGATGGCCAGCGCCTGGTCGGCGCGCCCGCCAAGCGGCAGCAGGTCACCAACCCCGAGAACACCATCTTCTCGATCAAGCGCTTCATGGGACGCAAGTTCGAGGAAGTTAACGAGGAGATGACGATCGTTCCCTACAAGGTCGTCAAGGGCCCCAACGCAGACGTGCGCGTCACGGCCGACGGCAAGCGCTACGCGCCGCCGGAGATCTCCGCGATGATCCTGCAGAAGCTGAAGACCGACGCCGAGGCCTACCTGGGCGAGCCGGTCTCGGAGGCGGTCATCACCGTGCCGGCTTACTTCAACAACGCTCAGCGCGAGGCAACCCGTGACGCGGGCAAGATTGCCGGGCTGAATGTGCTTCGCATCATCAACGAGCCGACGGCGGCCTCGCTCGCTTACGGTCTCGACAAGGAGAACGACCAGACGATTCTGGTCTTCGACCTAGGCGGCGGCACCTTCGACGTCTCAGTGCTCGAGCTCGGCGAGGGCGTCTTTGAGGTCAAGTCCACCTCGGGCGACAACCACCTCGGTGGCGACAACTTCGACAAGGCCGTCGTGGACTGGATGGTGGCCGAGTTCAAGCGCGACAACGGCGTCGACTTGAGCCAGGACCCGATGGCGCTGCAGCGGCTCTACGAGGCCGCCGAGAAGGCCAAGATCGAGCTCTCCTCGACGATGTCGACGCAGATCAACCTGCCCTTCATCACCGCCACTACCGAGGGCCCCAAGCACCTCGATCTACAGCTCACGCGCGCCAAGCTGAATGAGCTGACAGCCGCGCTGCTGGAGCGCGTCGTCGGCCCGACCAAGCGGGCGCTCACGGACGCCGGACTGGGCGCCGAGAAGATCGACCACGTCATCCTCGTCGGCGGCATGACCCGTATGCCGGCGGTGCAGGAGAGGGTCAAGGAGATCGTCGGCAAGGATCCGCACAAGGGCGTCAACCCCGACGAGGTAGTTGCCGTCGGCGCTGCGATCCAGGCCGGTGTGCTCAAGGGCGAGGTCAAGGACATCCTGCTTCTCGATGTGACTCCGCTCTCGCTCGGCATCGAGACCAAGGGCGGCGTCTTCACCCGTCTGATCGAGCGCAACACCACCATCCCGACGCGTAAGTCGGAGGTTTTCACTACGGCTTCCGACAACCAGGACTCGGTCGAGGTGCACGTGCTCCAGGGCGAGTCTGAGATGGCCGCCTACAACAAGACGCTGGGCAAGTTCCACCTGATGGGCATCCCGCCGGCGCCGCGCGGCATCCCGCAGGTCGAGGTCGCCTTCGACATCGACGCCAACGGCATCATCGCCGTCTCGGCCAAGGATCTCGGCACCGGCAATCTGCAGCAGATCAAGATCGAAGGTGGCTCGGGGCTGAATCCGAACGAGGTTGAGCGGATGGTGCACGAGGCAGAAGCCCACGCCGACGAGGCGCATAAGCTGCACGAGCTGGCCGAGGCCAAGAACGCCGCCGAGCAGCTGCTCTACGCCAGCGAGCGCACGCTCAAGGAGCATCGCGACAAGCTCTCTTCCGACGAGGTCTCGAACATCGAGAGCCGCCTGGAAGAGCTGCGCAAGGCGATCGAAGGTAGCGACGTGAACGAGGTCCGCTCGAAGACCGAAGCACTCCAGGAGGCCTCGCACAAGCTGGCCGAAGCCGTATACGCCCAGGCCGCGGCGCAGGCGCAGACGAGTGCCGGCTCGAGCGAGG
>DATCCQ010000084.1:0-4020 GCA_036511185.1 Gaiellaceae bacterium | reverse complement strand
GCGAGCGGGCCGACGGTCTTCGGCGAGGAGCAGGCGCTGTAGGCGCCCGAGTCCAGGCTGCACTCGAAGGTGCCCGGCTCGTCGGCGGAGAAGGCGAAGGCAGGTGACGAGGCGTTAGTCGGGCCCGAGGGGCCGGACGTGATCGTGGTCTCGGGCGGAGAGTAGTCGCCGGCTCTCCAGAGCTCACGGCCGTAGACGCCGTCGTCGGCCTGGAAGTAGAGGCTGCCGCCCAAGACAGTGAGGACGGCCGGGTTGCTACCTCCAGTCGGATTGATGTCTACGGCCATGGTCGTGCCGGCGGCCGTACCGTCGCTCTTCCATAGCTCGGAGCCGTGGACGCCGTCGTCGGCGTGGAAGTAGAGGCTGCCGCCCAAGACGGTGAGGCTCTCTGGGTAGCTGTTTCCACTCGGATTGATGTCCTTGACCAGGACCGTGCCGGCGGCCGTGCCGTCGCTCTTCCAGAGCTCATAGCCGTGGACGCCGTCGTCGGCCTCGAAGTAGAGATCGCCGCTGGAGACGGCGAGGTTGAACGGAGTGCTTGGCCCAGTCGGATTGATGTCCTTGACCATGGCCGTGCCGGCGGGCGTGCCGTCGCTCTTCCAGAGCTCGAAGCCGTGGACAAAGTCATCGCACGAGAAGTAGAGGCTGCCGTTGAAGACGGCGAGGCCGGATGGGGCGCTACCTCCAATGCCCGGAGTGATGTCCACGGCCATAACCGTGCCGGCGGCCGTGCCGTCGCTCTTCCAGAGCTCGAGGCCGTGACTGCCGTCGTCGGCCGAGAAGTAAAGGCTGCCGCCCAAGACGGTGAGGTAGTTCGGGAAGCTAGCTCCACTCGGATTGATGTCCTTGACCATGGTCGTACCAGCGGCCGTGCCGTCGCTCTTCCAGAGCTCGTAGCCGGCGCTGCCGTCATTGGCCTCGAAATAGAGGCTGTCGCCCAAGACGGTGAGGAAGCTCGGGAAGCTAGCTCCACTCGGATTGATGTCCTTGACCATGGTCGTACCGGCGGCCGTTCCGTCGCTCTTCCAGAGCTCAACGCCGTGGCTGCTGTCGCTCGCCCGGAAGTAGAGACTGCCTTTGAAGACGGTGAGGTAGTACGCGTTGCTACTTCCGGCCGGATTGATGTCTGCGGCCATGGTCGTACCGGCGGCCGTACCGTCGCTCTTCCAGAGCTCGTTCCCGGTGCCGTCGTCTGCCTGGAAGAAGAGGCTGCCGTTGAATACGGCGAGAGCGTCGGGGTTGCTGTCGCCACTCGGATTGATGTCTTTTACGAGCTGGGCGCTGATCGTTGCCGCCGCGTCACTGCGCGACGCTCGAGCGCCGGCAAGTAGAGCGCAAATTGCCAACATCGCGGCGCCAGCAATGAACAGCTTGGGAAACGCCGTCTGGATCGAGGCGCGCGTCTCGTTTCTCGCCGCGTTTTTACGTCCGGCGAAGCGAGTCGAATCTCATGTTGGCCCCCTGTCGAGCTCTGACGGGATGCAGCAGACGTGCAATGCCCATCGTAAGGCACCGCTGCCTTTGCTACAAACGAGCCGCGCTAAACGGGCAGATCGCGCTCCAGCAGCGCCACTGTCTCGACATGCGGCGTATGCGGGAACATGTCCAGCGGCTGGGCGCGCAGGAGCCGGTAGCCGGCCTGCTCTTGCAGCTGCTTGAAATCGCCGGCCAGAGTGGTCGGGTTGCAGGAGACGTAGACGATGCGCGGCGCTCCGGTCTCGGCCAGGCGGCGCAGTGCCTTGCCGGCCAGTCCGGCGCGGGGCGGGTCGACGACGACTACATCCGGCGAGCCCGAGCGCTCCTTCAGCTCGCGGATGACCTGGCCGACGTTACCGGCGAAGAAGGCGATGTTGCCGACGGAGTTCCGCTCGGCGTTCTCCAGCGCGCAGGCAACCGATTCCTCGGAGATCTCGATCCCCCAGACCGAGCGCGCCTGCCGCGCTAGCGTCAGCCCGATCGTGCCGGTGCCGCAGTACAAGTCCCAGACGGTCTCCTCTCCCGTCAGGCCCGCGTACTCGCCGGCCAGCGAGTAGAGCTTCTCAGCCATCAAGGTGTTCGTTTGCAGGAAGGCGTTCGGGCGCAGCCGGAAGTTCAAGCCACAGAGCTCCTCCTCGATCGCATCCTCGCCCCAGATCAACTCGGCCGGCACGTTGGTGGTCTCGCCGGAGCCCTCGTTGACCGCCCAGTAGATCGAGCGCACTTCGGGGAACTTGGTCAGCGAGCGAATGAAGAAGTCACGCTCGAAAGGTCGGTCGGAGGCCGTCACGAGCATCACGAGCGCCTGGCCGGTATTGCGACCTTCACGCACGACGAGGTGACGCAGATAGCCGTGCTTCTCCTTCTGATCGTAGGCCTCGAGAACCTCCTCGCGCGCCCACTCCACGACCGCCGCGCGGATCGAGTTGCCCAGTTCGGTCGTGAGCAGGCAGCGCTCGATCGGCAGCAGCTCGTCCCAGCGGCCGGCGCGGTGGAAGCCGAGCGCCGGGCCATCGGGCGTGGCCGAGAACGAGTACTCGAGCTTGTTGCGGTAGCCGTAGATCTCCTCGGCCGGGATGATCGGCTCGAGCGGCGGCTCAGCGATGCCGGCGATACGAACCAGCGCATCTTTGACCTGCGCCGCCTTCGCTTCGCACTGCACCTCGTAGGCGAGATCCTGGAAGCGGCAACCGCCGCAGCTGCCGAAGTAGGGGCAGGGCGCCTCGACGCGACTCGCGCCCGGCTCCAGCACCTCGATCGTCTCGGCCTCGGCGTGGCTACGCTTCACCTTGGTGACGCGGGCGCGCACGAGATCGCCGGGCAGCCCGCCGCGGACGAAGAGAACGAAGCCCTCCAGGCGCGCAACGCCGTTGCCGCCGAAGGCGAGCGACTCGATGCGGAGCTCGAGCTCCTGTTCTTTCACTACCGGGGCCGCCATAGACAGGCAGCCTAGCTTGCGCGCGACCGGTGACGTAAAAGGCGGGCTGCGACGTATTCCGTGTAGACGGGCGCGGGAGCCGCCGCCCGGCCCGTCAGTATGTCTTCAACCGACACCGAGGAGGATTCACGATGAAGCGCTCCATTCTCGTTCTCGCAGCGATCGCGCTGCTAGTTATCGGCCTGACCACTGCCTGCGACTCCCGCTCTACATCGAGGTCTACGAAGAGAACGATCAGTGTCAGCGCCGACGCGACTATCAAGGCCAAGCCCGACCTGGCCAACTTCTCCTTCGGCGTGTCGAAGACCGGCGCCAGCGCAAGCCAGGCGCTCGCTGCGAACACTTCGGCCATGCGCCGGGTGATCGCCGCGATCAAGAAAGAGGGAGTCGCCGCGCGCGACATCCAGACGGAGAACGTCAACGTCAACCCGACCACCGACTCGAACGGAAACCCCAACGGCTACAGCGCCTCCAACTCGGTCAGCGTCGATCTGCACAACGTCTTGAAAGCCGGCCGGCTGATCACGAGCGTCACCGACGCCGGCGCGAATCTCGAGAGCGGGCCCACCTTCTCGCTGGAGAACACCGATCTCACCTACGAGAAAGCGCTCAACGAGGCGCTGGACAAGGCCCACGCGAAAGCCGCCTCGATGGCAGATCACGTCGGCCTCAACCTAGGCAAGCCCGCCACGATCCAGGAAGGCGCCGAGAACGTGGTGCCGATCTACGCGGCCTACGACAGAGCAGTCGCCTCGAAGAGCACTACCGGGGCGGTGCCGGTTCAGCGCGGTCGTATCACGGTGAGCGCCTCGGTCACGGTGGTGTACTCGGCGAGTTAAGCGGCGCGACCCAGGCGCCCCGGTCGCGAAGATACGGCGTAGCCCGGAGAGCCGGGGCGCTGAGGTAATGCCTGTCTCTAGCGCAGCACGCTAACGAGCACCTTGCGCGAGCGCGGGCCGTCGAACTCGCAGAAGAAGATGCCCTGCCAGGTGCCGAGCGCCAGCTCGCCGCCGTCGAGCGGCACCAGCACCTGTGGGCCGATCAGCGCGGTGCGGATGTGCGAAGAGGCGTTCTCGTCGCCGGGCTCCCAATGCTTGAAGGGCCAG
>DATCCQ010000083.1:0-8204 GCA_036511185.1 Gaiellaceae bacterium | reverse complement strand
AGCTAACCCTGTGTCGCTGCGGCCGATCAGACAACATGCCCTTCTGTGACGGGTCGCACGCGGCGTGAGACGGACCAAGAGCTCCCGGTTCGGTGACCCCTTGGGCCGGCGGCGGCGTATCAGGAACGAGATGAGCCGAGCGCTGTTCGTCCTTCTTCTTCTCCTCCTGCCGGCGGGGTGTGGCGGTGGCTCTTCGAATTCGCTCAGCTCGAGCGCCCCGACCGCGCTCAGCATCACCATCTGGCCAAAAGGAACGCCGGACAAGAGTATTAGCTACACGCTCAACTGCCCGGAGGGGACGGGCAGCCTTCCCAAAGCACGAGCAGCCTGCTCGAAACTGAAACAGCTCGGTGCCTCGGCCTTCAAACCGGTGCCGAAAGGTGCGGCTTGCACTGAGATCTATGGTGGACCGCAGACCGCGATAGTCAGCGGACGCCTCGCGGGCAAAACGATCAAGGCCGGCTTTCAACGCCCGAATGGCTGTGAGATCGCGCGCTGGAACCGGCTCGGCTTCCTCTTCCTGATCAATTCCTAGCGTGTCGGTGAAACAGCCCGACCGGCAGCCGAAGCCCGTGTCGCCTCGTCCCTACTACGATTAGGCCCAGCGCGCCTCAGCGGCGCCCAAGCAAAGATGCTCAAGCCGCTCACCATTCTGATCACCGCCGTCGGTTGCCCCGGAACCGTGGCGCTGTTGCGTTCGCTGCGCGAGAACGGCGAGCGCGAGGTGCGCCTGGTCGGGGTGGACATGAACGAGCAGGTGATCGGGCGCCACTTCTGCGACGTCTTCGCGACTGTCCCGGCCGGCAGCGACCCGGGCTTCGCCGGCGCCGTGCTCGACATCTGCCGCCGCGAGAAGGTGGATGTAGTCCTGCCGCAGTCCTCCTACACGCTCGAAGGACTGGCGATCGAGAAGGACAGCTTTGGCGAGGTCGTCGTGGTCGTGGCCTCGATCGAGGCGATCAGGCGCGCCAACGACAAGGCCGAGACCTTCGCCCTCTGCGACACGATCGGAGTGCGCGTACCCGCCTGGCGCCGCGTCGCGACGGCCGCCGAGTTCGAGCAGGCCGGACGCGAGCTCGGTTACCCCAAGCGCGAGATCTGCATGAAGCCACTCATCTCCTCGGGGACGCGCGGTTTTCGCGTCATCTCGGCCACGGCCGACCGGCGCAAGCAATTGCTCGAGAACCGCCCCGGCATGGCCGAGGCCCTGAGGCTCGAGGAGGCCGCCGACCTGGCCGGAGGAACCGGTGTCGAGTGGCTGGTGATGGAGCTTGCGACCGGCAAAGAGCGCACGATCGACGGCTACGCCGAGCGGGGCGAGATCTTGCTCGGCTACCCGAAGACGCGCGAGGCGATGCGTGCCGGCCTGGCCATGTACTTCGAGACGCTCGACAGCCCCGAGCTGATGGAAGCCGGCGCCAAGATCATCCGCGAGCTCGATTTCGACGGCTTCTTCAGCGTCAACCTGGTCGGCGACTACGTGATCGAGATCAATCCGCGCATCTCGACCGTGCCCTATCAGGAAGACTTCAACTATCCCTACCTGGCGCTGAAGCGCGCCGTCGGCGAGCTCACAGCCGACGAGCTGCGCGCCTACTCGACACGCATACGCCCCAGCCGGCGAACGCTTCGCTACTTCGATCAGCTCGGCTGGGACGAGTAGCGGCGCGACGGATTCGTAGCTCTCCCTTTCGTCGTCACGGTACTGACGTTCGCGCTCGTTGATTTTCCACCGATCAGCGCGATCGGGATTCCCTAGCGCCGCGCGCTACTCGGCCAGCGGGTCGAGCACCAGCCGCCGTACCTTGAACACTTCGGCCAACGGCCGTCCAATTGTGACGCCGTGAACCTTGGCCAGGCTGCGGATGTAGTCGGGATCGGCGTAGGAGCGATGCTGTTGTGACACGTACTTGCCCACCGCCTCAACCTTCTGCTCCAACTCGCGCTCGCCGAAGGCGATGTAGCAGTCGTCCGAGAAGCCGGAGGTGTTCCAGGGCAGTAGGTAGCCGAGCACGGTCGTGCGCTTGAAGGCACGCAGCCCTTCTTTGGCGATCGTCTGGTGATCCTGGTGCATGTCGGAGGGCGAGGGCTGAAAGACGACGTCGGGCCTAAACTCCTTCGACTCCTTGACCAGCAGCTCGAGAATCTCCTGGCGATGCTCGGGGAAGGTGCGCACTTCGAAGTCGTGCAGCTCGACGTCCTTGATCCCGAGCACTGCGGTCGCCTCGCGCGCCTCGCGCGCCAGCGTGTCGGGCGGGAAGCCCTCCGGCAGCGAGCGATTGGCTATCGAAAAGGCGATGTAGCGAATGTGGCAACCGGAGTTGGCGAGCAGGGCAAGCGTGCTGCCGCAACCCAGCTCACCGTCGTCGGTGTGCGGGGAGAGAACCAGTGCGCGCTTCCAGAGGTTGGTTATCACGTCATCATCCAAATCGTTGATCTCGCGGGCAAGACAGCTGGCTGCGGGCGTACTCGCTGAGTGCACGACAACCCGGCCAGAACTATAGCCCCGCCTCGTTTCGGGCACCGTCGCCGTCGAAGGCCGGAGGAAGTACAGCCGCTGCTTCGGCGGCCAGCTCGCCACAGCTCAGGCACACGCCGCCGCGCTCCCGAACGGCGTCGATGAAGCGATAGAAGAGCCGGCCCCAACCGGGCGCCCCGGCCGGGTCGAAGCTGCCGGGGTGCCAGAGCAACGAGAATGCGCCGCCGTTGGATTGCGCCCAATCGAGCAGCTCGAGCAGGCGTGGTTCGGCCTGCCGCGCCGAGAGGTCCAGGTAGTGCTCCTCGGCCAGCGTGGCGTCCATCACGGCGAGCGGAATCTCAATCAGGTCGAAGGGGCGGTCGGTCGCGAAGTTCCAGGGCCGAAACGGCTGCGCGATTCCGGCGCGGAAGCCGGGCTGGTCGGGGAAGGCGAGCGAGCAGTCGTAGACGAAGCCGAGCTTCTCGATCGTGCCCAGGTTCTTCTGCATGTCGAGGCGCAGGTAGTGAAAGCGCTGCCCTGATACCTGGCCGACGAGATCGCGCAACCGCTCCGCCTCGAGCGCGAGCTGGCTCGCGTCGTCGGCGGCGGTATAGCTGCCGTGCAGGGCAATCTCGGCGCCGCCTTCGAGCAATGTCTCCACCAACCTGGGACGAAGCCGGTCATAGAGCTCGGGCGCGGGCCCGTCGGCCGGATGACCATGCCCGGCCATGACGAAGAAGGTCGAGCGGGCGCCGCGGCGCTTGAGCTCGCCCGTGACCTCCTCGAAGCGCCAGTAGGGGTCGCTGCCCCGCAGTTTGTGCAGCGGGACGCCGGCTAAAGCTCTCGCTTCCCCGTATGCCGGCCGAAGCCGGCCCCGTAGAGCGGCGCTCTTTAGGCGCGCCGCCGAGCCGAGAACGGCCTGGCGCCGCCAGCGCCAGGGAACGTCCACGTCGGTCGAGAGAGCTACCGCGAAACTGCCATCACCCCAGCGTCGCGGCTCCACGCCGAGCCTCCGGCGCAGGCGCTCGAGTGGCGGATCGAGCGGGTCGAGCGAGGAGTACGCGGCCAGAAAGCGTCCGTGCTCATCGCGGCGCCCGTCCAACTCCTCGACGCGCGCCAAGTCGAAGAAGGCCGCCGCCAGATCGTCTCCTTCGGGCCGCTTGCCACGGGCCACCTCTTCCCAGGCCTGCGCGTCATAGGGAAGGTCGTCGCCGAAACCCAGCTCGGTCGCCCCGATCGTGTCGAGCACCCAGCGGGCTCGTCGCTCGATCTGCGCCGGGATCTCCATAGCGCGATGCTAGCTCCTTCTCCTGTCTGATCCATAGCCGCGCCGCAAAGCGGCGCGCAGCTCTTCGAACCGATTACCGGTGACGACGGTGACTCGTCCGCGACTTGGTGAACCGGCCCTGATAGACGACCAACCGCCCGTTGAGCGAGAAGTAGTAGTTCCGGTCGGTCGCGATTCCCGGCGAGTACCTCCCCATCTTCACGTGCCAGACGATCTTCCCGTCCGAGGTTCTGGCGGCGTAGGTATTGCCCTCCAAGGTCGAGAAGAAGACGAGATTCCCAACCACGAGCGCGTGCGCGAGCACACGGCCCGGAACGCTTACCCGCCAGAGAAGAGCACCGGTGCTGGCCCTGAGCGCGGTCAGATTGCCCGCCAGAGTTCCCACGAAGATGCGGCCGGCGGCAACTGCCGGGGTGGCGTAGGTCAGCGCTCCCAGATGGTATGTCCAGAGGATGCGTCCGCTGGCAACCGAGAGCGCGACGACCTTGCCGGTTCGAGCGGCCGCGAAGATCCGCCGTCCATCCGACGAGGGGCTGGAATAGAAGCTCTCGTATCTGAGGTAGTCGCGCCGCACCTGCACGGCCCAGACGCGGTGACCGTTACCGCGGCGCAAGCAGACGATCAGCCCGTTGTAGTTCGTGACGCAGACCCGGCCGTCGATCACCGAGGGGCTGGAGTTGATGCGACCACCGGTGTTGTAAACCCAAAGCGGCCGCCCGGTACGGGCCTTGAGCGCGTAGAGCTTGCCGTCATGGGCGCCGAAATAGACGATGCCCCTGACGACTACGGGCGATGACTCAACGGCTGCGTTGACCTCGAGCTGCCAAAGCAGGTGACCGTCCGAGCGCCTGTAGGCCGTCACAGTTCCGTCGTAAGAGCTGACGATCAGGCGCGGGCCGGCGATCGCAGGCGTGGACGGCGTGAAGGCCGAGGCTTTCCGCGCCCAGATGACGTGACCGGTCTGGGCATCGATCGCCAAAGTGCGCCCTCGCTCGGTGTTGACGTAGAGATACCCACCGCAAACACTGGGCGGGTATTCGATCAGATCGTGCAGCCCGCGCGACCAGAGGATCTTGCCCGGCAGCCCGAGATTCACATTCGGCCGCGCAAGCGTCCGCATCGAGTCACCGCCGAAGTTGTTCCAGCAAGTCTCCTTGACCCGGGCGTGGTAGACCGGTTTCGAGGGGCGGGTGGCGTGCGTCGCGGTGTCGATCGTCCTGATCGTCACGCTCTCGAGCGAGGTGACCGAGCCAACAGACCCGGAGCCCTGGAAGTGGAGAGCAAGCGCAGCCCCGAGCGCCGCGAGCATGAGCAGGACAACGATCCCCAACGGTATGAGAAATCGCTTCTTCTTAACCCGGCTAGGCAGCCCCGACAACGCGCCCGAGTATAGCCGCGACCTGAACAACGGCACTACTCGGTCGGAGCGGCCCGCGGAAGGTAGGCCGCCGCCAGCGCAAGCGTTCCCCAGGTGATCGGATCCTCGAAGAAGCCGCTATAGGAAAGGGAGTGCACGAAGAGCACGGCGAATATGGCGGCGAGAGAGAGCCCTATCGCAGCTTCGCGCTTCCAGGCTTTGCGCAGCGTGACGTAGGCGCCGGCAAGCCAGGCTAGATAAGCCGCGAGACCGATAACCCCCAGCTCGGCGGCAACCGTTAGCGGCGTCGTGTGCGAGGTGTCCTTCTTGATGGAGTTGCGGGAAACCGACTCGTCCTGGGCCGCGAGCGGCTGCGAACCGACGCCGACTCCGGCCAGCGGGTGGTGGCGAAAGACATCGAAAGTGATCGAGGCGAGGTGCGAGCGCCCACTGGTCACGTTGCGCAGCGAGTGGCCGCGGACACCGACGGCAGCGACGCCCAACCCGACGATCGCCAGCACCGCGGCGCAAATCGCGACCGCGCGGCGGGTGCGCTGCCCGGCGGAGACGAGGGTGATGCCGACCACAACCACTAATAGAGCAGCAAGGCTGGAGAGCGAGTACGAGTAATAAAGGCCGACCCAGATGAAGGCGACCAGGGCCGCGAGCGCCAAGAGGCGCCGCCTTTGCCACATCAACACTACGAGCACGCTCAAGGCCAGCGCGAGATGCCGCCCGTAGATGTTCGGGTCGCTGAAAAGCGAGTTCGTCCGGAAGTAGCTGGTGAAGGTATTCGACACCGCGAGCTTGCGCGAGAAGTAGACGTGGTAGGTGGCTTCCTCCCAGAGGCCAAAGGCCGAGAAGAAAACCGCCTCTCCGATTAGAACGAAAACCAGGGCCCGCGGCAGCCACGGTCGGCTCGGCTCGTGAACTACGACGGCGACGAGCGCTAGAAAGGGGAAGAGAAAGGCGGCGAGCTCGATCGAGCCCGCACGCACGTCCCTCGCCCAGAGCAAGGAGAGCGAGTAGAGGCAGATCAAGACGGCGCTCGGAACGGCAAGCGAGCGATCGATGCGCCGGGCCGGGCCGTTGCGGAACAGCCTCCAGGCGAGCGCCAGCGTAGCGGCGGCGAGCACTCCATACAGCGGTAGGAGTAGGCGCGCGTACTGCGAGCCGAGCGAGACTCCGATCCGGAAGGGCGCGGCAATGAGCAACGCTACCGGCGCGACTCCGGGATGGCGGTTGAAGAGAAAAGTAATGCCGAGGACGACTAGCCCGGCTCCGACGAGCGCTGCCGCCCGCATCGGCGAGGTGACCAGCAGCTTCAGATCGTGCCCCGGGACGAGCGCGAAGGCCATCCACACCTCGGCCGCCGCCAGCAGGGCCAAGCCCGAGAGAATCACTCGGTTCCCGCCAAGCAAGACCGGGAAGCAGGCGAGCGCCCCTAGGACTGCGGCCACATAGGCGAGGTCGTTGTGAGACATAGGCTTGCGCCGCAGACACTAGCGGCTCAGGTATGGCTGCAAGCCCACCCGTATAGCCGCTCAAGAGCTTATCTCGGTAGGAATGCCCGGCCGAGGCGGTCGTGTAGGCCGAGCAGGGTAGGCTCTTGTGTTACGAGTCTGCGCGCCCGCCCGTATGCTGGCGCAGTCGCCCTACTCGCTCCGCGCGACCGTCCGATGGCCAGCAAAGTCCTCATCGTCAGCTTCTACTTTCCGCCGGCAGGCGGCGGCGGCGTGCAGCGCTGGCTCAAGTTGGCCGGATACCTGCCCGGGCAGGGAATCGAGACCCACATCTTGGCCCCCGACGATCCGCGCTGGCTGCAGAGCGACCCCGAGCTGGAGATTCCGGCCGACGTACACGTTCACCGCGCCCGCTACCACGGTCCAAGTGGAACACGGCCGGGCGAGAAGCTGCTCGGAGTAAAAGGGGTGCGACGACTCTGGCGCCGAGCGCTGCTGACGCCGAGGCGCCTACTCGTCCCAGACGAGAACGTCAGCTGGCTTGCCAATGCGCTGCCGGCGGCGCGACGAATCGTCCGGCGCGAGGGCATCGACGTCGTGATCACCACCTCGCCGCCGACCTCCGTGCACATGATCGGTGCGCACCTGCGGCGCCACAGCGAGGTGCGTTGGATCGCCGACCTGCGCGACTCGGTCGTCGCCAAGTCCGACCGCCACTACGAGCGGGCGCTGGTGCGCCTCAAGGAGAAGGCGAACCGAAGGCTCGCCCGCACAATTGCCCGCCGGGCCGATGCGATCGTCTGCGTTACTCCTACGATCGCCGAGCAGATGACCGCGCTTGGTGCGCGCGGCGAGATGCGCGTGATCCCGAATGGAGCCGATTTCGATGACTTCGCGAGCATCGAGTATGAGCCCGGCGAGCGCTTCCGCATCACGCACACCGGCAACTTCTTCGGCAAGCGCGACCCGCGTCCATTCCTTAGCGCACTAGCAAAGATCGATGCACCGATCACGGCCCGCTTCATCGGCGAGTTCAGAACGGCCGACCGTTTGTGGGCCGAGAGCCTCGGCCTGGGCGAGCGGCTCGAGCTGATTCGCTTCCAGCCGCACGCGCAGGCAATCGCCTCGCAACGAAACTCCGAGGCGCTGCTGCTCCTGATCCCCTACTCCGCCGGTCGCGGCAGCGACGTCACCTCGGGAAAGATCTACGAGTACCTCGCGGCCAGGCGCCCGATCCTCGCGGCGGTGCCACCGCGGGGCGCGGCCGCCGAACTGGTGCGCGAGGCCGGCGCCGGTCTCGTCGCCGCACCCAACGACAGCGAGGCCATCCTCTCCGCTCTGAACGAGCTAGTTGAGCGCTGGCAGCAGCGAAAGCTCGCCGACGTCGAGCTTCCGCCGGAGCTTGCCAGCAGCATCGACCGCAAAGAGCGGATGCGCGAGATGGCCGAGTTGATCGAGCGCGTAGCTTCCACCTAGGGCCTATTCCGGTAGGAATGTGTGACCGAGGCGGTCAAGCCGTGGATGACGGTGGCCGGAGGGTCGTGAAGGCGCACTGGTAGTGCGGAAAACGGCCTTGCGGCCGCTGGCGCCGCGGATCGGCCGCGTCGGGTATGCAGGCCTATTGGAATAGGCCCCTAG
>DATCCQ010000082.1:0-6336 GCA_036511185.1 Gaiellaceae bacterium | reverse complement strand
GAGTGGCTAGGCAGAGGCCTGCAAAGCCTCGTACAGCAGTTCGATTCTGCTCCGCGCCTTCATCGTTTTTCGCAGGGCCCGGCTGGTACACGGCGGCGGTAGAAGCTAAAGCTGGCGGGCCAGCGCTGCGCCGCCGGCGGCCACCAGGAGGGCTGCAGCGGCTACCAGGCAGAGCGCAAGAGTCGTCGGCACGAAGACGGCGACAACGGCGGCCACGATCACGAGAGTAGCGAGCGCGGCGAATATCAAAGGACGACGGTGTCTCAGCATGGTCTTGCCTAAAGAATAGGCCTCCGCCCATGATCGGCAGGCGAATTCGAGCGGCAACCCTCCATCGGGGGTATCGACTAGAGTTCCGCTTCCGATGGCCGCGATTCTCATGAACGGTTCCGAACTGGCGGCGCGCGTGCGCGCCCAGGTTGCCGAGCAAGTGCGCGAGCTTGGTCACGTCTCGCTGGCCACTATCCTCGTCGGCGACGATCCGGCGTCGCAGGTTTACGTCGGTCACAAGCACAAGGATTGCGCCGAAGTCGGGATCGAGTCGATCGATCATCGGCTACCCGACGATGCCAGTGAAGAGCAGGTGCTGGCGCTCGTGCGGGAGCTGAATGGCGACGAGAACATCGATGGCTTCATCGTCCAGTCGCCCGTCCCGTCCCAGATCAGTGAACCGCGTGTGATGGAGGCGATCGACCCGATTAAAGACGTTGATGGTTTCAGCCCCGTCAACGTTGGTCGTCTCTGGCTCGGGCGCCAAGGGCACATCTCGGCCACGCCGCTCGGGATCATGGAGCTGCTCGCCGCCTACGACGTCGAGCTGGAAGGCGCCGACGCTGTCATCGTCGGGCGTAGCGAGATCGTCGGCAAGCCGATGGCCGCGCTGCTCCTGCGCGCGAATGCCACCGTGACCTTCTGCCACACGCGCACTCGCGACATGGCAGAGCGCACCAGAAAAGCCGATCTGCTCGTTGCAGCAGCAGGTCGCGCCGGTCTGATTCAGCCCGAGATGGTCAAGCCGGGCGCCACGGTCATCGATGTCGGCATCACGAGGACCGCGGAGGGGCTCGTTGGAGACGTCGATAAGAGCGTGGCAGAGGTTGCCGGACTACTCACTCCGGTGCCGGGCGGAGTTGGCCCGATGACGAGAGCAATGCTCCTCACCAACACGGTCCGTGCGGCCCGTGTGCGGCGGGGCCTGCTTGCTTTCGACTAGCAGCCAGGTTATTTTTCTCGGGCTTAGATCACCGCTCGACGGCTCGGTGCCTGGGCCGTCGCAGGTTCAAGGAGGAAATGTTGGCTCAGGGCACCGTCAAATGGTTCTCCAACGAGAAGGGCTTCGGATTCATCGAGCGAGAGGGCGGAGACGACGTCTTCGTTCATCACTCCAAGATCACCATGGACGGATATCGCACGCTCGTCGAAGGTCAGAAGGTCGAGTTCGAGATCGTTCAGGGCGACAAGGGCCTTCAGGCCGATAACGTCCAAGTCGTTTGAGCGCCGCATAAGTGTCGTCGAAGCGGGCCTCTGCAAAGGGGCTCGTTTCGTTATTCGCTTCCTCGGTCGGCGGTAGTTGCACGAGGTATAGGGCGAGACACCTCGGCCGCCTGGCGCCGCTGACGGCACGATCCTCTCCGAGGCCGGGTGGAAACACTGTCCTCTCCGGGCTCGCACCGCCAGCGGCGCCCCGAGAAAGCGATCACCTTTTCTCTATAGCGCGAGGTTGCCCCATTTCGTGTTTTCGACAGAGCGCCGCCGCTACTGGCAGGATTGGGCCGTGGCCATCTCGCGCGAAGAGGTACTACACGTCGCCAAGCTGGCTCGGTTCGCGCTGAGCGAAGAAGAGGTCGATCGCTTCTCCGAGCAGCTGAACGCGATCCTTGAGGCGATCGGGAAGGTCTCCGAGCTCGACCTCGCCGATGTGCCCCCTACGTCTCATCCGCTCGCGCTGGTGAACGTCGTCGACCCCGACGAGCCACGTCCCTCGCTTGCGCGCGAGCAGGCGCTGGCCAACGCGCCCGAGAGCGAGTCAGGCGCCTTCCGGGTTCCCGCCAGTGGCTAGCAAGATCGACACACTGCGCCTGACCGCCGAGGCGGCGATGGGCCTACTCGAGCGCGGTGAGGTGAGCGCTGAGGAGCTGCACGGCGCCTACCTCGATGCGATCGCAAGTCGCGACGGCGAGATTCACGCCTACTTGAAGCTGGTCGAGGAATGTCAGGGCACGGGCGTTCCGATCGCCATCAAAGACGTGATCACGACCGAGGGGATCGAGACGACGGCCGGCTCGAAGATCCTCGCCGGCTACGTGCCGGTGTTCGACTCGACCGTGGCGGCCAAGCTCAAGCAGGCGGGCCTACCGCCGCTCGGCAAGACGAACATGGACGAGTTCGCCATGGGCTCCTCAACCGAGAACTCCGGCTACGGTCCGAGCCACAACCCATGGGATCTCGAGCGGGTGCCCGGCGGCTCGTCGGGCGGCTCGGCGGCGGCGGTTGCCGGCGGCCTGGCGCCCTGGGCGCTCGGCTCCGACACCGGCGGCTCGATCAAGCAGCCGGCCTCGCTCTGCGGCCTGGTCGGCCTGCGCCCGACCTACGGTACCGTCTCGCGCTACGGCATCATCGCCTTCGCTTCCAGCCTCGACCAAGTGGGCCCGATCACCAAGACGGTGCGCGACTGCGCACTTCTCTATTCGATCATCGCCGGGCCCGATCCGCTCGACTCGACCACCGTCGCGCTGCCCGAGCCGATCGAGCTACCCGAGGCCGAGGACATGAAGGGCCTGCGCATCGGGTTGCCCAAGGAGATGAACGAGGCCGAGGGCATCACGCCGGGCGTCAAGGCCGAGACCGAGCGGGCGATCGCGCTTTGCCGCGAGCTAGGCGCCGAGGTCGAGGAGTGCTCACTGCCGCTCTCGATCGAGTACGGGCTGGCCTGCTACTACCTGATCGCTCCGGCCGAGGCCTCTTCGAACCTGGCCCGCTTCGACGGTGTCCGCTACGGGCACCGCGCCAAGGGTGCGCAGAGCCTGATCGAGATGTACGAGCGCAGCCGCGACGAGGGCTTCGGCGACGAGCCCAAGCGGCGAATCATGATCGGCACCTACGCCCTCTCGGCCGGCTACTACGACGCCTTCTACGGACAGGCCCAGAAGGTGCGCACGATCATCGCGCGCGAGCACGCCGCCCTCTTCGAGCGCTTCGACCTGATCATCAGCCCGACCTCGCCCACGGTGGCCTTCAAGCTGGGCGAGAAGACCCACGATCCGCTGGCCATGTACGCCTCGGACGTCCTCACGATTCCGCCCAACATGGCCGGGCTACCCGGTCTGTCGATCCCCTCCGGGCTCTCCGAAGGACTGCCCGTCGGCCTGCAGCTGACCGGGCCGCAGTTCTCCGAGAACGTGCTCTTCCGCGCCGCCCACGCGCTCGAGCAGGCGCTCGAGTTCGACTTCGTCCCACCCCGGCTGAAGGAAAGCGCGTGACGGCGCCCGTGAACAAGTCCACGGGCGAGTGGGAACCCGTTATCGGGCTCGAGATTCACGTCGAGCTGAAGACGCGGACGAAGATGTTCTGCCGCTGCGAGACCTCCTTCGGGCTGGAGCCGAACGTGCGCACCTGCCCGGTCTGTCTCGCGTATCCGGGCACGCTGCCGGTGGCCAACGGCCAAGCGATCGAGTGGACGATCAAGCTCGGGCTGGCGATCGGCTCCAAGATCGCAGACAGGGCGCTCTTTGCGCGCAAGAACTACTTCTACCAAGACCTGCCCAAGGGCTACCAGATCTCCCAGTACGAAGCGCCTCTCTGCATCGGTGGGCGCTTCGTGGTGCCCGGCCCCGAGGGAGCGAGCGAGATCCGCATCAACCGCGCCCATCTCGAGGAGGACGCGGCCAAGACCATCCACGTCGGCGGGGTGGAGGGGCGCATCGTCGGCGCCGAGCACTCGCTGGTGGACTTCAACCGTGGCGGCACGCCGCTGATGGAGATCGTCTCGGAGCCCGACATCCATTCGGCCGAGGAGGCCAAGCGCTTCCTGCAGCTGCTGCGCCAGACCGTGGTCGAGCTCGGTATTTCGGACGCCGAGATGGAGAAGGGGACGCTGCGCTGCGACGCCAACATCTCGGTGCGCCCGTCCGGCGCGAGCGAGCTCCGCACCCGCTGCGAGCTGAAGAACATGAACTCCTTCAATTTCATCGCTCGCGGCATCGAGGCCGAGATCGCGCGTCAGATCGAGCTTTACGAGTCGGGCGGCGAGGTGCAGCAGGAGACCTACGATTTCGACGCCGCCTCGGGCACGCTAACGGCACATCGCTCCAAGGAGGAGGCCCAGGACTACCGCTATTTCCCCGAGCCCGATCTGGTGCCTTACGAGCCCGCGCCGGCGCTGATCGAACGGCTGAAGGCGGAGATTCCCGAGTTGCCGGCCGCGCGACTCACGAACCTAATCGAGCTCGGCTTCGGCTTCGACGACGCGCTGGTATTGAACGAAGAGAAGTACTGGGTTGATTACGCCACGATCCTCGTCGTCGAGCACGATCTCGACCCAAGGGCCGTTGCCTCCGCGCTAATAAACGACTATCGCGCGAAGAACGTACGCCCACCGTTTGAGATTGCAAATCAGGTTGCTGAGACCATCAGGAAGAAGTCAGAGATGCCGAAGAACGTCTACCAAGAAGCCGTTGGCGCCAGCGGGTCGTCTAGCTTCTCAGCGATCGAATACACGTCCCAAACAGCCATCTCCGACACGAGCGAGCTCGATCCCCTGATCGACCGCATCATTACTGCCAACCCCGGCCAGGTCGAGCAGTACCGCGGCGGCAAACAGGGCCTGCTCGGCTTCTTTGTCGGTCAGGTGATGAAGGAGACCGGCGGCAAGGCGAACGCCAAGGTCGTTAGCGAGCTAATACACAACAAGCTGAGCGGCTGAGCGTTCGAGTTCCGTCCATACGCGGGTCTAGATCGTGCGATGCCGGCGATGCGCCGACGATACTTGCCGACGCGACAAGGAAGATTGCGGTTTTAGCCGCAGTCGTTTGCTGTCAAGATGAGGCTTGTGCGTCTCGAGCAAGCAAGGGCTATTGTCGATCACGCTGTCTCTCATTCTCCGGGCCCGATGACGGTCTACGTTGTGGACGACCACGGTGAGTTGGTCGCCGCGGCCACGATGGACGGTGCGTCCCACGACACGAGACTGAACGCGCAACGCAAGGCATATACCGCGGCGCGCAGCGACGCTTTCTCGACAGCAGCTCTCGCCGATAGTGTTCGCGACGATCCTGTCGAGCGGGCGAGCTTCGATCCCTTCTTCAGCTTCTTCCGCGGCGGCGTAGCGGTGTTCGAAGGCGAGCGCAGGGTCGGAGCGGTAGGCGTTAGCGGCCTCCCCGGCGCCGAGGACGATGTGCTTGCGCGGGCAGCGATCGAGGCCGTTGGCCTGAGCTGCCGCTAGTCGGGTGGCAGCGGGCTGCGTTATTGTCCGCGCATGAGATTCTTACGTCTGTTCTTCAGGGTTCTCTTCCGGAGCATCTCAGGACGGGGGCCGACCGGACCTGCCGAGTGGTAGCCCGAGTTCTCGGAGTCGCCGGTAGCCTGCTATTCCTCGCACTATGAAGAGCGCCCGCGAAGAGCTCTGGTTCGAGACGCCGCACCGGCGCGACTACATCAACATTACCGAACGCGTCCAGGACTTCGTCTCCCGCTCGGGCATCGCGGAGGGGCTATGTCTCGTCAACCCGATGCACATCACGGCCGCGGTCTACGTCAACGACGACGAGTCCGGGCTGATTAAAGACATCGACGACTTGCTCGAGCGGCTCGCGCCGCACGAGCCCGTCTCCGGCTACCGCCACAACGTCGGCGAGGACAATGCCGATGCCCACCTCAAGCGCCAGCTAATGGGGCATCAGGTAGTGCTCGCGATCGGCGGCGGAAGCCTCGACCTCGGCCCCTGGGAGCAGGTCTTCTACGCCGAGTTCGACGGGCGCCGGCGCAAACGCGTTCTGCTCAAGGCGATCGGCGAGTAACCAGCGCGCGGCGGAGATGCCGCGAAGCGTTCGTAGGAGGTGGCAAACGGCGCTGTGTTTCTCCGCACACTTGTGCGTACTTTGCCGACGAGTTCCCGCTCGAAACGGGTCGCGAGCGGCGCGGCCGGCGAGATCATTACGACGCCGCGCGGTTGCCAATAGTCGGCTAATACCAGGTGTTTTATGCTGCAACTCGCGGTCTCGCCGGCGCCGGAGAGTGGTTCGTCGCACGGCTTTTTGATCCGCGCTGACCAGGTGAGCCGCCGAAATCGTCGGCTACGGTTTTTGTCCTATGGCTGAAAAGAAATACATGATGACGCCC
>DATCCQ010000081.1:0-9369 GCA_036511185.1 Gaiellaceae bacterium | reverse complement strand
CTGGCACGAGCGCTTGGCGCGGGCGCCGATCTCCTGCTTCTCGACGAGCCCACCAACCACCTCGACGTGGCCAGCATCGAATGGCTCGAGAACGAGCTTTGCCGGCTGGACGCTGCGCTCATCCTCGTGGCGCACGACCGCTGGTTCCTGGAGGCCACCACTACCTGTGTACTCGAGCTCGAGGGCCGCCGCGGCGTCTTCTTCTCGGGCCCCTGGCACGCCTGGCGCGAGGAGCGCACTGTCCGCGAGCAGCACGCGGCGAGGATGGCCGCCCGCCAAGCCGAGGACATCGCCCGGCTGGAGCGCTTCGTCGATCGTTTTCGCTACGGCACCAAGTCCCGCCAGGCGCAGTCGAAGCTGAAGCAGATCGCGCGCATCGAGGCAGACCGGGTCGAGGCACCCGCGCGCGCGCGACGCTCGCTCGGCTTCGAGTTCTTGAAACCGAAACGCTCGGGCCGGATCGTGCTGGAGGCGAAGGGGCTTGCGCTCGAGGCCGGTGGTCGAAAGCTCCTCAGCGGGGTCGATCTAGTACTCGAGCGCGGCGAGCGCGTCGCCCTGGTCGGCGCGAACGGCTCGGGCAAGACAACGCTGGTTGAGACACTGATCGGGCGTCGCTCGCCGGCAGCTGGGTCGGTGCGCCGCGGTCAAAGCGTCGAGTGCGCCTTCTTCTCTCAGCACACGCTGGAACTGGACGAGCGCGGCAGCGTCATCGACTGCACACGTTCGGCAACCGGTCTCTCACGCGCCGACGCGCAGAAGCTACTTGGGCGTTTCCGTTTTTCCGGCTACGAGACGCAGGAGAAGGCGGTAAGCATGCTCTCGGGAGGGGAGAGGAGGCGGCTAGCACTGGCGCTTCTGGTTGCCTCGGGCGCCAATTTCCTGGTTCTCGACGAGCCGACCAACCACCTCGATGTCGAGAGTCGAGAGGCGCTGGAGGCGGCGCTGGAGGCGTTCGATGGAACGCTGCTACTCGTCTCGCACGATCGTGCACTTCTCGATGCCGTCGCAGCCCGTACGCTGGCGATCGAAGACGGCAAGCTCCGTTCGTACGACGGTCGCTGGGCCGACTACGTAGTCGCGCGCGAAGAGGAACGCGCTTCAGCGAAGCCGGAAGTAGTCGCGAAAGTAAAGAAACCGCCGCCCGAAAAGGTCAAGAAACCGCAGTCCGAGCGAGAACGCGAGCGCCTTGAGCAGGAGATCGGGCGGTTGGAGAGCCAACTCTCGACACTCGAGCAGGAACTGGCTGAGGACTGGGCCGATCTTGAGAAACTGAGTGCCTTCCGCACTACTCGAGCACGGGTCGATCGGCTGTTCGAGCGCTGGGAAGCACTGGTCGAGGAGGACGATTCCGGGTCCAGCAACGTTTCCTAATAACGTTTGCAGCCGAAGAGCGCGTACACTCGACAGGGCGGTCGCGAAGTCAAGTACCCGAAGGGATCTAAGAGGTTGACGTGATCATGCTCCGAGCTGCGCTCGCTACGGTTTTGTTCGCTGCGCTGGTGGCGACTATTTGCTCGGGGAGTGCCAGCGGCGCCTTCCCCGGGACGAACGGCGAGATTGCTTTCGTCAACGATCGCAACGGATCACCCTCGATCTTCACCACCGACGTAAGCGGAACGAACGTCGAGAGATTGGTTCCGAACAACCCGCAAGGGGCGTTTGCGGCGGCCTCGCCAGGCGGAAGAAAGATCCTTTTCTCGGTCCGGATCTTGACGAAGTTGACCTACAGCTACGAACTCTGGACGATGAACGGCGACGGAACTCACATCGGACGCTTTCTTGCCGAGGCCTCTGATCGTCCGCTCGCGTCAGCCTGGTCGTCCAGCGGCGCGAAAATCGCCTTTTACCGCAACGGCAGCCTGTGGGTGGTGAAAGCCAACAGGAGTGGCGCTCGGGAACTAACGAGTGCCGATTTCAGCGGCGCCGCTCCGAGCTGGTCGAAGCGTGGCCGGATCGCCTTCGATCGTGCCGGAAGCATCTGGGTTATCAGTCCCAAGAGCGGGAAGGAAATACGAATCGGGCGGGGCAGCCAACCTTCTTGGTCACCAGACGGGCGCAGGCTCCTTTTCGTGGCGGTGCCCAAGGACAGCACCGACAACGACATCTTCGTCATGCGAGCGAACGGACAGGGCAAGAAGCAGCTGACCAAGACGCCGAGCGTCAACGAGACTCAACCTGCCTGGTCACCGGGCGGGCGCTGGATCGCTTTCAGCGGCAAGAAGGGCGTTTACGTGATGAAGAGCAACAAGAAGAAGGTACGGCTCGTCGCTGCCAAAGGTCTTCAGCCGAGCTGGATAAGAGGTGCGAGCGGGCTCGTCTATACCCGGCAAACGGCTCGTTGGAATGGCTTCATCCTGCGAACCGATCTGAGCGGCAAGCACACGCGTTGGTTGTTGCGACCGTGCGTCGACGCCAGTCCTACGTGGTCGCCCGACGGCAGTCAATTGGCGTTCACCCGCGACGGCATCGTTTACTTGGTGGATGAGGACGGACAAAACCCGCGCTCGACCGGTTTGAAGGGCACCGATCCGTCCTGGAGCCCCAATGGCGAGCATCTGGTTGTCGCAGCCGGTCTCGACCTGGCGATCGCGAACGGCGACGGGACGAATCCGGCGCTGCTCGGCCTCAAGCTCGATCCAGAGAAGTTCACAGAGCTATCCGAGCCCGATTGGACGGTCAGCCAAACTGGTGTGAACACGATCGCATTTGTCGCTACCAGTACCTCGGGTCTACAAAGCATCTTCACTCTCGAGCTACAAGCGAAGAGCCTCGATCTGAAAGAAGCGTCGCTCTCGCAACTACCCTTGGGTTGCACCACTGTCGGAGCCCGCTCGCCCAGCTGGTCGCCGAGCGGGAGTCTGATCGCTTTCGCTTGCGATCAGTCCATTGCTTTCTCCAATATCGATGGGAGCATTCTGAGTCCTCTCGGCTCGGCTGAGAATGCAACGCTCGCCTGGGCTCCCGACGGCTCGCAGATCGTTTACTCGGGGCAGGCCGGCGACCACTGGGCGCAGCTGAACGTCATGAACTCCGACGGAACGGTGCCGGTGGCGCTCGAAACGGGCCTCGGCTCGAGCGACCAGCCGGACTGGCAGCCACTTCCCTGAGGCGCTCGTGGGGGACTGTGCTGCCGGCTGTTTTCGAAGCGCCGGGAAGGGGAGCGCGATGACGAGGGCGAAACCCTTTTGGCAAACAACTCTCTAGGAGGGACGTCGTTTTTGTTATGAGGTTTTCGCTAGGCGCCGCCATAGCGATGGTGGGGATGGTCGTTTTCGTTGGCTCAGCCCCTGCCCGCACAGCTCTCCCCGATCAGAAAGCGGCTCTCGCCGGGATTCAGCGAGGCGTTACCAAGGGTTGGATCGAGCGGGCGGATGCTGCTCGCTACCGCAATACGGTGAACCGCGCGGCGAAGCTCGTTCGGGGGCTTCCTCAAGCGCGCCGTGCTCCGCTCGCGGCCACCCTGCACCAGGTCGCGCAGGTGGCATCGAAGCTAACCGAGGCGCGGGCGCGCGCCGTGTTGGAACAGCTCGCCGTGAACAACGACTATTTCGCCAAGCACGGTCCGCCCGCACGCGGAACCGATATCACCGACGCTGACGGCATCGTTTACCGCTACATGAGCGGCCAGGGCTTTGAATTCCACCCCCTGGCTAACTTCGGCGCGCTGAATGGGGAGGCTAAGGGAGGAACGACAGAATCGGTGCAGCGTCTGGCGCTGGCCTTGATCGATCGTGGCGTGAGCCAGCGCGGCGGCGGTATCGGCTGGGAGTACTACTTCAACTACTCGGGTGGCAGGGCGCCCTGGCTATCGGGAATGGCGCAGGCGGTGGCGGCTCAAGCATTCGCCAACGCCGCGCGCTCTGACGAAGTCGACTCGGAGAGGTTGACGGCGATGGCGCGGGCTGCCTACCTCGCGATCCCGGGCCGGCTCGTATTTCGGCGTTCCTCCGGGCCCTGGATAAGGCTCTACGGGTTCAACCACAATGTCGTCTTGAACGCTCAGCTGCAGTCGCTGATCTCGCTTCGCGACTACGCCAACGCAAACGCCGACGGTGACGCGGCAGAGCTTGCCGCGGCGATGGAGCGAGCCGTTGCCACCGATCTGCGCCGCTTCGATACCGGTTACTGGACCTATTACTCGTTGCCAGGAACGCCCTCGACTCTCGACTACCAGAAATACGTCGTGCTGCTGCTGAGAAAGCTCAACTCGTCAGATTCCAGGCTCAACGGGGCTGCAGATAGGTTCGCCCGTTATGCGAAGCAGCTACCGGCTTTCAAGATCGCGGGCGGCGATCTCGGAACAGTTCGCTTCTGGCTTTCCAAGCCGGCCACGGTTGAGATGAGATCGGAGGCAGGTCGCACGAAGCGCCTGACGTTATTCGGTGGCTGGTACGACCTTGGCTGGAAATTGCCCACTAAAGCCGGCGCCTATTCGGTGCTTGTCTCGGCCCGTGATTGGGCGGGGAACAGCTCTTCCTTCTCGGGCCTGCCGATCGTGCGCGTCGTTCCGGCGGCGGTTTGGTCGGTCGTGGGCTCGTCTGTGTCGCAGAAGAAGTCGATTCTGGATGCGGCCGAAAGCGGCGTTGTCTCACACGCGGCTGTGGCGACTACGACGCCGTCTCCCGGTCAGGCTTCCTTCAGCGTCGGCGCCGGGTTGGATAACGCTGCTCAGGCTCCCCTCGCCGCGAGTGCCGGTCTTAATAGCGTGCGCCGGGTTGTGACCTGGAATCCTGGCTTATCGGCTCCCGACGAGGCTACGCTCAGCGATCTACGAAGCGTTCCGGTAGAGCAGCGCCTGATCATCGAACTGTCAACCGAGTCGCTTCCGACCAAGGCCGTGGATCGTAGCGCTCTGGCGACATTCGCGAGCTCGCTTGTCGAGCAGTTACCGAGCATCGACGAGTTGCTACTGGGCCCAGCCGTGACGACGCTGAGCGCTACTGACTACTCGCTCGCGCTGGCCTCGCTTCGAGACGCCGTGAAGGCCAAGTCGCCCACGCTCCTAGTGGCCGGGATGCTGGACGGTGCCAAGTCCCCGTACGCGACCTTGAAAGCGCTGGCCCGGACATTCTCTGATTCGGGTCGCGCCGCCCCGCTGATGGATGAGCTGGCCTTCAAGCCTGCAGTGGAAGCCGCCAAGAACTCCTGGACGCTCGCCAACTACGTGCAGCTCGTGGCGGCGCTCGACCGGTTCTTTGCGGGGACGCCCCAAATGGGCTCGACTCTGCCGATACTCGTAGACGGCGTTGCCAAGGCAACGACCATACCGGCCGAGAAAGTTGGTGCTTATCCGTCACCGCCGGGACCCTCGCTTGGCGTGACCGAGAAAGGCCAGGAGAACGCCTATAAGCAGGTGCTGCAAAGCACCGTCTGTATGCCTAACGTTTCTGGAGTCTTACTCGACCGGCTCGTAGACGGGGCGGGCAGCGCCGATCTCGCCGGTGATCAATCGGGGCTCTATTACGCCGACGGCAGCGCCAAGACAAGCCTGAGCGCCGTCGCCGCGTCGGCCGCTCTGGCCGAGCGAGGTGCGCTCGAAGTCTGCCCGGGCCTTCAGGCGGACGTGGCTGCGAAAACCCTCGTCTTCCCGCTCAGCTTCTCGAGCCAATCTCCGCCTTGGGTAGGGCTTGCCTGCACGCGCGACTGTGTCTATCTCGTCACCCTGGAGCGCGCTGACGGAAAGCCGCTGAGAGCCAAGCGCGGAGTTTTACGGGCCGACGGAGCCGCCACGGTGAAACTCGCGGGCAGCGCGACTCCCCGCGCCGGCGATTACCGACTTCATGTGCGCCTCATCGCCCAGGTCAATCCGGGCGCGATTCGCGAATACCTAAGCCCGAATATATCTGGATCCTGACCGCACATACCTCGGGACAGAAAATCACAACACCCGTTTGAGTATTAAGCGCTGAGTGGGCGGCGCCGGAGCTGCGGGTAAGCCGAAAAGAAAAAGGGTTAGAAGAGCTCGCCTTTTTAGATCCTTGACGGAGTTGAAGCATGCGCGTAAGTAGAAGTAGTGGGGGAGTCTCACAGTTCGAATGCGGTATCGGTTGATGCCACTCGAAAAGTCTTTAACGACCGTATGCACTCGCATCGGCCTCTGCGCCGGCCGGCTCGACGATACGAAGTAATCGGATCAACAGGAGGTTCGGTATGAGTTCCAAGACAGCCGGCGCCCGGCGACGCGCCTTCACCATTTTCAGCGCCATTGCCATCGCCTTCGCGCTCGCCATGCTGTCTTCGGGCGCGGGCGCGACGAGCAAGTGCGAAGAGGAAGTACTAGGCACCAGCACTTTCACCGATCCAACCGGTGACGGGTCGGGCACGAACGCTCCCGATATCTCGGACGTCGTCGTAACCTCCTACGACGGCGGCAAAACGGCGTTCTAGATCGCGCTTCCCGACCTGGCCGGGATTACCAGCGGCATGCTCGTCAGAACCTATCTCGACTCCGACAAGAACGCCAAGACCGGAGACGAGAACGGCTACGAGTACATGATCCAGACCGTGCCGAACGGGACTGTCGCCGCCGCCGGGCCGTTCACAGCCAAGTGCGAGGAGTATTACCCAGTTACGACGCTCTACGCCTGGAGCGACTCGGGCTGGGTCAAGCGGGAAACCGAAACGCTCGAGTCGTGGTTCAGCGACGGCAGTCTGAATGTAACGCTGAACGCCTCCGATCTCGGCGAGGCGCTGACCTTCAGTTTCGCGGTCTACGCGGCTTCGAACGTCAGCTATGACGAGGAGACCGGTGTGCCCGATATCTCGAGCGCGTCCTTCGACTGGGCGCCCGACATCGGCTCGTACACCTATCAGCCGTTCGAGTGGAGCTCGTATGCCGATCCCAGTGGCGACGGCAGCGCTGAAGGTGCTCCGGACATCACCAGCGTCGGAGTCACGAAGTGGAAGGGCGACCTGCTCAAGTTCGACATACCTATTCCGGCCATAGAGGAGTTCGACGCGGGCATGCTGATCCGCACTCCGATCGATTCGGACAGCAACGCCACTAGCGGAGACGCGAACGGGTACGACTACATGATCCAGGCCCAACGGGTCTCCTACGACGCAGAATCGATGGTGATGGGTACGAAGAGCGTCTTTCACGCTCTTTGCTACCAGCCGACCGTCGCTCTGCTCAAATGGAACGGCGAGAGCTGGGACGTCGTCGAAGGCGAATCGCTCGACTGGTGGTATTCGAAGGGGCTCAAGCTCTCGCTTGCCTCCTCGGCTATCGGTAGTCCGGCGGCCTTCAACTTCGCCGTTTACGCGGCGACCGGCGTGACCTTCGATACATCCGGCTGGCCGGATCTCACCACGGAGCCGGCCTTTGACCGCGCTCCTGACACGGGCTCCTATGCCTTCCCGCTCGTCGCCGCCAGCGCCGAGCTGGAGGGGGACTATACGGTCACCTCCCGCATCGTCAAGTCGACGGGCAACCTGAGTGTGACGAAGAAAAGCACTAAGACGTGGAGCTTCCAGAAGCGCTGCGCCAAGAAGAAGTGCGCCACCAAGGTGACTGTTAAGGGACACGGGAAGTACAAGCTGGCGAAATCGGGTAGGGCGGCCTACAGGGCCCGCATGGCGAAGAAGCTCTCGTGCAGCGCGGCCGCTGCGCCTATGACCGAGTCGTTCAGCATGAACGTCAAGAACGGCGGTTGGGTCAAGGGCGAGTGGCGAGTGACCAAGTGGGAGGGGACTCTCAAGGTCACCAGCGCTGCGACGAACGCTTCGGCGTGCGGCGGAGCAGGGTCGTACACCGCCGCTTTGACCGGAACGCTCAAGAGGTAGGCGAAGCGAATATCGCGCAGAAAAGAGCGGGGCGGCCAGGCCGCCCCGCTCTTTCTCACCTACTCGGGCTCGCCGCTCCTTGCGGAGGGCACTGCTCAAACCACTCTGGCTACTTACCCCAGAGCGCTTTTCCAACCGGCACGACCGCTTTCGGTGACATCCCGTTGACGACTCCGGCTGCCGACGCGTACCAGGCTACGAAGGCGGTGACGATGCCCGCCCAGCCACCGGTGTGGAGCCAAAAGTCGCTCTTGCCGTGGGCAACCATGAAGAAGCCGATCACGAGCAGGATCTCGGTGATCTCGAGCGTCAGGAAGACCGCGAAGGTCGCCAGGTTCAGCCGCGAGGCCCAGAGCAGCATGTAGGTGTTGAAGATCGCAAACGCGAGCAGGAACCAGGCCAGCGCGTTGTCGACGTCGGCGCCTTTGAAGAGGCCCGCGAAGCCGCTGGACGTATTCAGCAGTACGACGAAGATCCCGAGTGAGAGCCAGAAGCCCCCGTAGGTCGAGAAGGCCGTCGAGCCGAAGACGTTGCGATTGCGGAACTCCCACATTCCAGCCAGGAGCTGGATCAAGCCGCCGTAGAAGATCGCCAGCCCCACCCAGATCCCGTCGGGGATGAAAGTGGCGTTGTGCCCGCTCAAGATGAAGGTCGTGAGCGCAAACGCCGCCAAACCGAGCGGCGCGGGATCGGCGACCGGCGAGAATCCTCGCTCTTCTGTCGCCTCGGCCATAGATTCCTCCTTGTCGTAGATAGCGGCGCCAGCGTTGTTGCGCCGTCCGCGCAATCGTAAAAGGGCGATCGGCCGTCGAGATACGAGCCGGACCGCGGCTTAGAGGATCTTGGAGAGGAAGGCCTTGGTGCGCTCTTGCGTGGGCGACTCGAAGAAGTGCTCGGGCGGGCCTTCCTCGATGATCACGCCTTCGTCCATCATCACCACGCGGTCGGCGGCGCGCTTGGCAAAGCCCATCTCATGCGTGACGACGATCATCGTCGTGCCCTCGTGCGCCAGCTCCTCCATGACGTCCAGCACCTCGCCGGTGACCTCCGGGTCGAGCGCGCTGGTGGGCTCGTCGAAGAGCATCAGCGCCGGTTTCATGGCCAGCGAGCGGGCGATCGCAACGCGCTGCTGCTGACCGCCGGAGAGCTTGCCGGGGTAGGCGTCCTTCTTGTCGCCGAGGCCGACGCGCGCGAGTAGAGTCTCCGCCTCCGCGATCGCCTGATCCTTGGGAACGCCGCGCACCTTCAGCGGCGCCTCGATCACGTTCTGGAGCGCCGTTTTGTGCGGAAAGAGGTTGAAGCGCTGGAAGACAAAGCCGATCTCGGTTCGCTGGCGGGCGATATTTCGCTGGTTGTCCTCGACCAGCCTGCCGTTTCTCAGGCGGTAGCCGATCGGGTGACCGTTGACCTCGATGTTTCCGGAATCGATCTTCTCCAGGTGGTTGATGCAGCGCAGCAGGGTGGTCTTTCCGGAGCCCGAGGTACCGATGATGCAGACGGTCTCGCGCGGGTACACGTCTAGCGAAACGCCTTTTAGAACGTGTTGGCGGCCGAAGTGCTTGTGCACGTCAGCGGCGTGCATGA
>DATCCQ010000080.1:0-3173 GCA_036511185.1 Gaiellaceae bacterium | reverse complement strand
CTGCATACCCGACGCGGCCGATCCGCGGCGCCAGCGGCCGCAGGGCCGTTTTCCGCACTACCAGTGCGCCTTCACGACCCTCCGGCCACTGTCATCCACGGCTTGACCGCCTCGGTCACACATTCCTACCGGGATAGGCCCAAAGTCGTCCGCCACCTACACGAGGCGGGCCGCCGCCGAATCGCTCATATCTCCGGCAATCTCAACACGCGCCCCGGGCCCGACCGGCTGTTCGGTTACCGCTCCGAACTGGAGGCACTGGGCTTGACCGTGCTACCCGAATACGTCGAGCAGGGCGACTTCAGGCACGTAAGCGGGTACGAGGCCGCGAAGCGCCTGCTCGCGCTGCCCGAGCCACCCGATGCCATCACCTGCGCCAGCGACTGGATGGCGATCGGCGCCATGTCTGCAATCGAGGAGGCTGGGCTGCGCGTTCCCGAAGACATTGCCGTCGCCGGCTTCGACGACATCGAGCTCGCTGCCAGATTGAAGCCCTCGCTGACCACGGTGCGCCAGGATGCCGTCGCCATGGGCATGGCCGCCGCCGAGGCGACCGTGCAGATGCTCGCCGACCCGACCGTCACGCCGCCGGTCGTGATCGTTCCAACCAAGCTGGTCGTACGCGAGTCGAGCGGACCGGCGGCAGCGAAGAAGAGCTAGCCGACGACCAGATTGACCAGCTTACGCGGGACGACGATCGTCTTGCGGATCTGCTTGCCCTCGAGATAGGGCGCGAGCCTGGCCGAGGAGCGCGCCAGCTCGACCAGCTCCTCATCGCTCGCGGCGACCGAGGCCTCGATACGATCGCGCACCTTGCCATTCACCTGCAGCACCAGCTCGAATACTTCCTGCTCGAGCAGGCTCTCGTCGTAGGTCGGCCAGGGCGCAACCCAGAGGCGCTCGTGCCCGAGCCGCTGCCACAGCTCCTCGGCGATGTGCGGGGCGTAGGGCTGGATCAGGCTGACCGCCGTCTCGGCGGCGAAGTGTGCGCCGGGGTCTTCGGGAGCGCGGTTGATCTCGTTGACCAGTTCCATCACCGCCGCGATCGGGGTGTTGAAGGCAAAGCGGCGATCGATGTCGTCTGTGACCTTGGCGATCGTCTGGTGCGCCTTGCGCACGAGCGGCGTGACCTCCGAGCTCCGGGGCTTCTCGGCGCCCGCCGGCTTGCCGGTGGCCTCCAGCACCGTGCGCCAGAGCCGGCCCAGGAAGCGACTGGTGCCCTCGATGCCGCTGTCCTGCCACTCGGCGTCCTGGTCAGCCGGGCCCATGAAGAGGATGTTCAGGCGCACCGCGTCGGCGCCGAAGCGCTCGACGTAGGGATTAGGCATCACGACATTGCCCTTCGACTTGGACATCTTGGCGCCGAGGTAGTGGATCATCCCCTGCGTGAAGAGCCGAGCGAACGGCTCACGGAAACCCACCATGCCCATGTCGGCGAGCGCTTTGGTAAAGAAGCGCGCGTACATCAGGTGCAGGATCGCGTGCTCGATGCCGCCTATGTACTGATCGACCGGCATCCAGTGATCGACAATCTCGCGCTCCCAGGGCGCGCTCGAGTTGTGCGGGTCGCAGTAGCGGATGAAGTACCAGGAGGAGTCGACGAAGGTGTCCAGGGTGTCGGTCTCACGCCTGGCCTCGCCGCCGCAGTTCGGGCACTTCACGGTCACCCAGTCCTCCGCCGTGGCCAGCGGCGAACGACCCTTGGGCAGGAAGTCGGAGACCTCCGGAAGTAGCACCGGCAACTCGTCCTCCGGCACCGGTACGACGCCGCAACGCTCGCAGTAGACAATCGGAATTGGGCAGCCCCAGTAGCGCTGGCGCGAGATCAGCCAGTCGCGCAGGCGGTAACCGACCTTCTCCTCGCCGAGTCCCACGGCGCTCAACCAGTTGATGATCGAGCGCTTCCCTTCGGGACTCGCGAACCCCGAGAACTCGCTCGAGTTGACGAGGACGTCGTCAGTCGAGCTGGAGACGTAGGCCTCGGCCTGGACGTCGACCTCGCCCTCGCTCGGCGCGATCACCTGCACGATCGGAAGCTCGTACTGCCGGGCGAAGGCGTGGTCGCGCTCGTCGTGGGCCGGCACGGCCATGATCGCGCCGGTTCCGTACTCCATCAGCACGTAGTCGGCGATCCAGATCGGTATCCGCTTGCCGCTGACCGGGTTGACCATGTTGCGGCCGGTGAAGACGCCGTCCTTGGCCTTCTCCTCGCGCTCGATATTCGAGCGCCCCTGCGCCTGCTTGACGTAGGCACGCACCGCCTCTTCCTCGGGCCGCCCGGCCACGAGCTCGGCGACGAGCGGGTGCTCGGGCGCCAGCACGAAGAAGGTGGCGCCGAACAACGTGTCCGGGCGCGTCGTGAAGACGGGCACGTCGATCTCGGTGTTCTCGACGCGGAAGACGACCTCGGCGCCCTCCGAGCGGCCGATCCAGTTGCGTTGCATTGTCAGCACGCGCTCGGGCCAGTGCTCGAGCAGGCTCATCTCGTCGAGCAGCGCCTCGGCGTAGTCGGTGATGCGGAAGAACCACTGCTCGAGCGAGCGCTTCTCGACCTCCGTGCCACAGCGCTCGCAGCGCCCCTCCACGACCTGCTCGTTGGCCAAAACGGTCTGGTCGTTGGGGCACCAGTTCTGCAACGACTCCTTGCGATAGGCGAGCCCGCGCTCGAGCAGCTTCAAAAAGAGCAGCTGCGTCCAGCGGTAGTACTCGGGCGTGTGGGTCGAGATCTCCCGGTCCCAGTCGATCGCCCAGCCCATGCGCAGCATCTGCTTTTTGATGCGAGCGATGTTCCGCTCGGTGATCTCGCGCGGCTGGCCGCCCTCCTTGATGGCCGCGTTCTCGGCCGGCAGGCCAAAGGCGTCGTAGCCCATCGGGCGCAGTACGCGCCAGTCGTTTCGCCTGCGGAAGTGCGCCACAACGTCGCCGAGCGTGTAGTTCTTGACGTGCCCCATGTGCAGCTCGCCCGAGGGGTAGGGCAGCATCTCGAGCACGTAGGTGGCGCGCTCGTTCTGGCCCAGCTCGGACGGTGGCGGGTTGGGCTCGGCGAAGGCGCGCTCGCGCTCCCAGAGCGCCTGCCACTTGGGCTCGATCGCCTGGGGATCGTAGGAGTCGTTTGTCATCTTCTCGCCGGAGTCGTCTGTCAACGCTCTAGAAAGCTACCTCAGGTTCCGGGC
>DATCCQ010000079.1:0-7142 GCA_036511185.1 Gaiellaceae bacterium | reverse complement strand
GAGGAGGCGCACGAGCCACATCCTCGGCGATACCGGCCGTCGCGCGTGTTGCGGGCGCTGATTGGGCTCGCACTATTCGTCGGCGGGCTGAGCGGCTTGAGCGTCGGACTCGTGCATATGATGCACATCGGTACCTGCGCCTCCGGGAATACGCCGTACGTGATCGGTCGCCAGTGCCCGAGCGGAACCGGCTGGTACTTCGCCCTATTGTTCGGGAGTGTGTTCGCGGCGCTGATCGGGGCCGCGCTTGCCGCCCTGGGGATGGCGCTGCCGATGGGTATCGGGTTCACCGCTATCGGGGCTGTGGCGCTGTACGGCGGTCTGACCGCGCCGGGCTCGGCCCAGGGCGCCGCCGTGGCGGGCTACACGGTCGGCCCGATCTTCATTGTCATGGGGCTGATCTATCTCGCCTTCGCGTTCTGGAGTCGAAGCGGCTCGCGCAGCACGGCTACGGAGCCCACGCTCACGGCCACCGGGCTCTCGCAATTGATTGAGGCAACGGCGCCCAAGCCACTACCGGGCAAAGAGCTTCCGAACGATCAAACAAAACGTGGAGAAGGAGGTTAACGATGGGATTTCTCAAGGACATGCGCGATCTGAATAAGCAAGCCAAGGACATGACCCCACCGGAGCACCGCGGCGTTTTGGGCGGGTTCCGCGCGATGAAGGACGGCGTGGCGCAGGCCAACGAGATGATGGGCGATGTCGCGGCGCAGCAGCAGAAGGCCCAGATGCTGATGGCCAGCGGGTTAGTCGGGCAGGCGAAGATCGACGCGGTCAACGACACCGGCGTAACCGTTAATGAGAATCCGCAGGTCGAGCTTGTTCTGGACGTGACCGTTCCAGGCAAGGAGCCCTACAAGGCGACGCTGACGCAGGTCGTCTCCCGGCTTGCGATCGCGAGCTTCCAGCCCGGCTCGACCGTGCCGGTGCGCGTCAGCCCGGACGATCCCCAGGTATTGATGATCGGCTGAGATTCGCTATTCGTTCGCGCCGCGGCACCTCGGTTTAAAGATCCGGGGTGCCGTTCGGCTCAGATCGCCATGATGCTGAGATCGTTCGGCGGTGAGGCGTTCTGGGCCGAGGAATCGACGTAGGAACCTAGCTTGACCGTCACCGTCTTCGCCGCGCCGCCGCGCTCGATCCGGAACGTCACGCTCGAGCCCGCCTTCTCCAGCGCCAGCTGATCGACCAGCGCCGAGCCGAGCAGGCCCTGATCCTTCGATACCTTCGCGCCGACGATCTCCGTGATCACGTCGCCCTGCTGGAAGAGCGAAGCGGCCGGCGAGCCCTCGACCACGTCCACCACGTCAAGCAGCGAATCAGACTGCATCTCTTGCTGCGCCTTGACGTAGAGACCGAGCCAGGGCCGGTCGTCGCTCTGCGACGTGATCGTGTGCTCCGCGTTCTCGCCGACGACGAACGAGTAGGCGCGCACCGGGCAGCAGTGCGCATCGACGGGAGTCCAGAACTGCGACGAAGCGGCGAGGGTCTGGTTCGCACCCGTGCCGACGACTTTGAAGCCCGCACCGCCGTCACCGAACCAGAGGTAGCGGAGGTTGGCCTGGCCACCCTCAAAGCCGATCACAACAAGATCCCCAGGCGATCCGGAGCCCCCGTAAGACTGTCTGGTGGCGAAAACGAGATCGGCTCTCTTCTCGCTTCCGAAGCGAACGAAGGCGATCTGGTTGACATCGCCGTCAGCGGTTTTGTCGAGCAGCGGCGTCGACGCTGCCGACAGCTCGGGAGTCGGGCTGACGTACTGGTTGCTGGTCGTCGTCCCGAACTGCTGCTGGAATTCCTTGTCTTTCTGCGCGTCGTAAACCACGTTCCAGCGCTCGGCAATCTTGTCCCAGGAAAGAACCTGCAACTCGGCCGGATGGAAGCCGAGATCGCCGACCGCCGGCCCCTTAGACACGACGACGGCGTCGGACACCGATTCGCTACTGAGCTTCGCGTAGCGGATCTTCTTCACGACGTAGTTGGCCGGCACGATCCGGGCCAGGTTGGGCTTCGGGACGGAGGAGGGGAGGGACGTGCTCGTGGCTGAAGTCGTGCTCTTCTTCTCCTTCGAGCCGTTGCCGCAGCCGGCCAGCGCGACGAGGAAAGCGAAAGCTACGAGCAGGACGCCACGACGCATAGCGGGATTCTCCCAGCGCAGGGGATTGAAGTCCAGTCCGCGCGGTCGATCTACTTCTCTTCGCTGAGCGAGCGCTGGTAGGCCTTCCAGCCCGGGCACCAGCCCGTGTGCCAGCGCCAGAGCCGGGCGCGGAGCGTCGTCGGATTCGCCTCGGCCTTCTTACGCATCGTGCAGTCGGCGCACCTGTGCTTTATCTCAGCCATCGAGAAACCCCTCCTCTCGCCGTCGGGCTAAGAGCCTATCCCGATAGGCCCGCACGCCCGATGCGGCCAATTCGCGGCCCCAGGACCCACCCGACCCGTTCACCGCACTACCAGTGCGCTTTCGCGGCTCGTGCGGCTCCTGGCATCCACGCCTCGACCACCTCAGCCGCGCTTTCCTACCGGGATAGGCTCTAAAGGTATCGCTTCTCGCGGCCGAATCCATCAGCGTGAGGCGAACGGGCTTTCATTGGGGAGGTGTAGCGGTTTTGATCGCCGCCGCATTAGCACTAGGGGGTTGTTGGAACTCCAGTAACAACCCGATCTCGAACGGCAACCGCTTGGACGCCGAGGCCAGGCTGACTGCGATCAACGCCAACATGACCATCGCCCTGACGTCGAACCCGGGCTCGCTGTCCCAGCTCACCCAGCAGTACATCACTGAGGTGCAGAATTCGCAGGCTTTGCTCGGCGCCGACGAGGCGAAGCAGAGGCTCACGGGCACCGCCGCGCAGCTTGCGACCAACTGCAGCAGCTGCGCCCAGAGTCTCAACACCGCCGCCGCTCAAATCGGCTAGTAGCCGCGCTCGGTTGCGCTTGGATACTCGCCGATTTCCAGTGGAAAACGCCGCGGCGAGGAGCGGAAAGTATTCTTTCCATATGACCGAGCACGCGATTGGCCGTTCGCAGGCCCAGATTCCGAATGCGCTGACGGTATTCAGGATCTTGTTGATTCCGGTCTTCGTGGTCCTCGTGCTTCGCTCCGACCAGGGCTGGACGGTTGCCGGCGCGATCATCTTCGGCGTCGCCGGCGCGACCGATCAGGTCGACGGCTGGCTGGCCCGCCGCTGGCACGTCGAGTCCCGTTTCGGGCAGCTGGCCGATCCGCTCGCCGACCGTCTGATGATCGACTCGGCCGTGATCCTGCTCTGGCACGCGGGCAGGTTGCCGCTAATCGCGCTCATCATCGTCCTGGGTAGAGATATTCTACTTCTCGGTGGGTACAAGTTCGTCATGGAGCACGGCTACGACTTCAAGGTGAATCAACTCGGGAAGGCCGGCACGTGGTTGCTCTACGCGGGCCTCGCCTTCATCCTGCTCACCAAGCAGGGCGCCGATTGGCCGCTCTACGTCTTCTGGACAGGGCTGGCGCTGGCGCTCACAGCCGGCCTGCTCTACGTCGCCCGCGCGCTCAAGGTGGTGCTGGCGCGATGAGGGCAATCGTCATGGCCGGAGGAGAAGGCACGCGCCTACGCCCGCTCACCTCGAATCAGCCCAAGCCGATGGTGCCGATCGTCGGCAAGCCCTGTATGGAGCACATCCTCGAGCTGCTCCACGCGCAGGGCATCGATGACGTGACGATCACGCTTGCCTTCATGCCTCAGGCGGTACGCACCTACTTCGGCGACGGAGAGGCGCTCGGGATGTCGCTCGATTACTCGGTCGAGGAGGAGCCGCTGGGAACGGCCGGATCGGTCAAGATGGCCGCTCGCGATCTCGACAAGCCCTTCCTTGTCATCTCCGGCGACGCGCTCTGTGACGTCGACCTGAACGAGCTCGTGAAGTACCACCAGGAGCATGACGCCGCCGTGACCATCGGGCTTAAGTCGGTGGACAATCCGCTCGAGTTCGGAATCGTCGTCACCGACGTAGACGGGCGGGTCGAGCGCTTCCTCGAGAAGCCCTCCTGGGGCCAGGTCTTCTCGGACACCATCAACACCGGCATCTACGTGCTCGACCCCGAGGTTCTGCACCACGTTCCCGTCGGGCGCCCGTTCGACTTCTCGGCCGAGCTCTTCCCACTACTGCTCGAAATGGGCAGGCCGATCTACGGCTGCGTTCTCGACGGCTACTGGCAAGACATCGGCAACCTCGATCAGTACCGGCAAGCGAACTTCGACGCCCTTGACGAGAAGGTTCAGCTGAAGATTCCCGGCATCCGTCTGCGCGGCGATATCTGGATCGGGGAAGGTGTCGAGATCGACGACCTCGAGGCGATCGAGGGCCCGGCCTTTATTGGCAACTACTCGCGCCTGGCCAAGGACGCCAGTCTGGGCGCCTACTCGGTGCTCGGCGCGAGCGTCACTCTGCGCGAGCGGGCGCGGATTTCGCATTCGGTGCTCGACTCGGCGACGCACGTCGGGCGCAGCACGCTGATCGAGGGCGCGATAATCGGCCGTTCCTGCGACATTCGCTCAAACGTGCGCGTGCACGAGGGCGTGGCGATCGGCGACGAGGTGGTGATTGGCGCCGAGGGTGTCATCTGGCCGGGCGTGCATATCTATCCCTACAAGGAAGTCGAATCCGGGGCTCAGATCCACGACTCCCTTATTTGGGAGTCGCGAGCGACCACGCGCCTTTTCGGCCAGGACGGCGTAAGCGGTCTCGTCAACGTCGATCTGACCCCCGAGGTGGCCGTACGCTTGGCTGCGGCGACGGGCACGGCGCTCAAGCAGGGGGCCCGCGTCATCACCAGCCGCGAGGCGCCCACAGCCTGCCGGATGATCAAGCGAGCGTTGATTGCCGGGCTCAACTCGACCGGTGTCAATGTCGCCGACCTGCGCATCTTGCCGGCCGCAATAAACCGCCACCTACTCAAGGCCGAGAGCTTTGAGCTCGGGATTCACGTTGGTTGTAGCGCTATAGATCCCGAGGTCATTCAGATCCGCTTCTTCGAACCGCCGGGCATCCAGCTCGGCGAGCGGTTGCAGAAGGAGATCACGAAGCACTACTCCCGTATGGAGCTACGCCGGACCGCTGTCGACGAGGTGGGCGAGATCGGTTATCCCGCCCGCGCCCGCGAGAGCTACGCCCAAGATCTGCTCGATTCGATCGACGCTGAGCTGGTGCGTAAGCGCACCTTTAGGTTGGTGGTCGACTACGGCTACTCGGCAGCCTCCCACGTGCTGCCGCTCCTACTCGGGTCGCTCGGGATCGAGGTTGTTTCGGCTCATGGGTTCGTCGTTGAGCGGTCGAACCGCAATCAGCCGGTCGCCGAGCCCCTAACACAGGCAAGAAAGCTGGTGACGGCGGCCGACGCCGATCTGGGAGCGGTCTTCGATCGGGCCGGCGAACGCCTCCACCTGATCGACGAGCAGGGCAACGAGATACCGGTCGAAAAGGTCTTGCTTCTCTTCCTGAGCCTGATCGGCGCGAACGGGCGCAAGGGCAAGGTCGCCTTCCCGACCACAGTCACGAGTCAGGTCGAGAAAATATCCAAGAAGATCGGGCTGGAGGTGATTCGCACGCGCGCCTCACTGGCCGATCTGACACGCGAAGCTTCCAACGAAGGCGTTATCTTCGCCGGTACGGTGGGTGGGGGATACGTCTTTCCCGATTTCCTCCCTGCCTCCGACGCCGTCGCCAGCCTCTGCAAGCTACTGGAGCTGTTGGCACCGGTGTCGCAGCCCATCTCGGAGCTCGTTTCCAAACTGCCGCCGAGCACGCTGGTGCACCGCCGCCTGCATTGCCCCTGGGGGAAGAAGGGACTCGTCATGCGTCTTCTCGTCGAGCAGATGAAGGATCGGGAGCTTGATCTCACAGACGGCGTCAAGATCAGCGACTCGCGCGGTTGGGCGCAGGTCTTAGCCGACTCCGATGAGCCTATCGTGCACATCTACGCAGAAGGTGCCAGCACCGAGCTCTCGAACGAGCTAGAAAGCGAGATGCATATTCTGGTTGACGAAATTCTCGGTTCCGACAGCGAGGCGAGCAAGGAATCGTCCGCGGGCGCCGATTGACCCCCGTAGGGCCGCCTGCTTTACTGGAAAGAGCGGGATAACAGACGAAAGGCTTAAGCGTGGAACCACTGGCTGACCTCAATACCCTTTCTGATGACGAGCTCCGCGGTCTAATAGCGGACTTGAAAAAGGAAGAAGACGAGCTGTCCTACAAGCGTCGTCTCCTGCACGGAAAGATCGACATCCTGCGCGCTGAGCTCGTAGCCCGGCTACAGAAGTCGGTCGAAGGGGGCGAGGGCGCTATCAGTACCGATATCGATAAGTTGACAGAGATTCTTTCCGGCAAAGCCCCACCACCCGACGTTTTCGAGTGAGTCATTCTTACTGCCCCCAGTGCGGTTTTCAGAATCCAGAGGCCGCAAACTTCTGCGCCAAGTGCGGTGCGCTGCTCGTGCACGAGGAGGCCGGCGCCGAAACGACTCTGGCGCTAACCCCGGACGAGGTCGAAGAGGCGCGGCTCGATCTAGGTGATTTGGGGATCAAAGGCCCGGCTTTGGTCGTTCGCGCGGGCGGGGGCTTGGCGGGGGAGGTCTTCTCTGCAGTCGGCGAACGCATAACGATAGGGCGCTCGCCCGATTGTGACGTCTTCCTCGACGACGTAACTGTCTCGCGCCGGCACGCGACGCTCATCCACGACGGGTCACGCTTTCTGCTCGAAGATCAGGGCAGCCTCAACGGCACCTTCCTCAATCGCCACCGAATCGAAACGGCCGAGCTTGCCGACGGCGACGAGGTGCAAATCGGCAAGTACCGGCTCACCTTCCTAACCTGATGTCCGGGCCATCGCGACCCTCGGAGATGCTCGAGATCGCAGGCTGCGAAAGACGGCTAACGAGTACTTGGTTTGCCTACTGCCGCGCAGGAAGTGGGGTGGAGCAGTGACAGTCTCACTCGATGATCTGCGCGCGAAGATTCTCGAAGTATCGGACTTTCCCGAGGCGGGCCTCAGTTTCCAGGACCTCTCGCTTTTGCTCGCCGATCCCGAGTGCTTTCGTACGGCGGTCGATCTGCTTGCCGACTGGGCTCGAACGAAAAAGCCCGAGATAGTGCTGGGCGCGGAGG
>DATCCQ010000078.1:0-5272 GCA_036511185.1 Gaiellaceae bacterium | reverse complement strand
GCGTCGAAAGGAGAATCGAAAGAAGCGTGAGAACGGCGCTCACGCGACCACCGAGGCGATCGTAGGCGACGAGCGCGAGCGCGATCGCCACCAGCGCCAGCGGGAAGTTGACGAAGACAAGCGCTCGGGAGAGACCACCGGAAAGCCCGCTTCGGCTTACGTGGTAGAGCTCCGATGATGGTAGCCGCGCATAGGTCACGGCCACACAAACTGTGACTAGCACAAGCAGCGCCCAGACAGCCAACGGCTCGGCGCTGCTCGGTTGACTCTCGCCGCTCGTTCCCCCCGAAGGCGACTCGCTGGGCACAGCCCTCACTCCTGGGCGTCTATCGCCGCCGTCAGCGTTGCCACTACGCGTTCTTGATCCTCGGCCTCGAGAGTGGTGAAGAAAGGCAGGGCAACGGTACTGCTGCTGAGCATTTCAGCCTGTAGGCAGAGCCCCTCCGCGAAGCCGAAGCGCTCGCGCATATAGGGCTGCAAATGGATGCAGGGCAAGTAGCGACTGGTGGCGACCTTCTCCTTGGTGAGGAAATCGATCACCCGCTCGCGATCGATGCCCGCCGCCAGCCTGGCCACGAAGACGAACCAGGAGCGCCGGTGCTGATCGTCGTCGACTGCCGCCAACTCGACGCCGTTTACCCCCGCGAGCTGCGCCCGGTAGCGCTCGGCGACTTGCGAGCGAAGCTCGAGAATGCGATCGAACTTCTCGAGCTGGGCGATTCCGAGCGCGGAACTCAGGTCGCTCAAACGGTAGTTGTAGCCGAGGCGAACGTGCTCGAGCCAGGGACCGTCGTCGCCGCGACCCTGATTGGAGAGGCTCTTGATCAGTCGCCACTGCTCTTCGGAGTCGGTGACGACGATTCCGCCCTCGCCGGTGGTCATCTGCTTGTTGGGATAGAAGGCGAAGACTGCTGGAACTCCCTGGCCGCCCACGGGCTTTCCTTTGTACTCGGCGCCGAGCGCTTCGCAGGCGTCGTCTATGACCGCCAGACCGTGCTTGGCAGCGATCTCCTTGATCGAGTCGAGCTCGCAGGGGTAGCCGAAGATGTCTACAGCCACGATGGCCTTCGTCTTAGGTGTGATCGCCGCCTCGATCGCGGCCGGATCGATGTTCCAAGTAACGGGATCGATGTCCGCGAAGACGGGAGTAGCTCCCTCGTAAAGGAAGCAGTTGGTCGAGGCGGCAAACGAGAAGGGAGTTGTGATCACCTCGTCGCCGGCCTCGATCTCATAGCAGCGCACGAGTAGATGCAAGCCGCCTGTACCGCTCGAGACAGCCGCCGCAAAGCGCGCTCCAACCCGCTCGGCGAGCATCTGCTCGAAGCGCTGCCCGGTCGGACCGAGCGAGAGCCGGCCAGACCCGAGCACCTCGTTTACGAGCTCGTGCTCGCGCTCGTCGAGGTAGGGCAGTGAAAGCGGTATCGGCGCCTGGCCGGAGCTCATGCCTTCGCGCGCACCGGCGTGACGTACTCCAGCCAGCGCTCCCAGCGCTCGTCGCGCCCCTGCACGATGTCTAGATAGGCCTTCTGGAGAGCCTTCGTGACCGGGCCCGGGTCGCCGATCAGATAGTCGTCAACCTCGCGCACCGGTGTTACCTCGGCGGCGGTGCCGCTCATGAATATCTCGTCGGCCAGGTAGAGATCGGCCCGGGTCAGGTTCTCGACTTTAACCTCATAGCCGAGCGAGCCGGCAACCTCGATCAGTGTCTGGCGCGTGATCCCGTGCAGGATGCCGGTCTCGAGCGACGGTGTGTAGAGGATGCCGTCCTTGACCACGAACACGTTCTCGCCCGAGCAGTCCGCGATGTAGCCCTTCTCGGTGAGGAGAATCGTCTCCTCGTAGCCTCCGAGGGCGGCCTCTTGGATGGCCAGCATCGAGTTGAGGTAGAGCCCGGTTGCCTTGGCGGCGTGTGGGATCACGTTCGAAGGCATCCGCACCCAGGTCGAAACCTTGGCCCGAATCCCGTGCGTCATTCCCTCTTCGCCCAGGTAGGCGCCCCAGGGCCAGCACATGATGGCCACGTAGACGGGGTTGTCACGCGGCGGCACACCTAGTGAGCCATAGCCGTAGAAGGCGATCGGGCGCACGTAGCAGGAGGGAAGCCCGTTGACCCCGACGACCTCCAGCGACGCCTTGCGCAGCTCGTCGATCGAGTACGGGATCTTCATGCGGATCAGGCGCGCCGAGTCATGCAGGCGCTGCAGGTGGTCGGTGAGGCGGAAGATGGCGGTCCCTTTGGGCGTCTCATAGGCGCGAATCCCCTCGAAGACCCCGGAGCCGTAATGCAGGCCGTGAACGCCGACATGGACCGTCGCATCCGCCCAGTCCACGAGTTCGCCGTTCATCCAGATCTTCTCGGTTGCTTGAAGGTCAGCCATCTTTCTCCTTTCCGTGAATGTAGAGGTTAGCCGTCTGAGCGCATCGCGTCCAAAACGAGCGCGGCGGCGACCTTTTGGGCCACCGCCGCGCTCAGTTCTCTCAACTCACCCCTCGGCTCGCTCGATTGGCTCCAGCCGGCGTCCGAAGAAGCGGACTACTTACCGAGATCGATGAAACGGGCGTCCGGGAACCCCGCCTTTTCGATGCCCTCGATCAAGGACGGCTGAGCCGGTGTGTCGATCGACAGGGTCATCAGGGCCGTACCGCCCTGGCGCGTCCGCGAGACGGCCATGTTGGCGATGTTGACTCCCGCGTCGCCGAAAGCGGCCCCGAGCCGGCCGATCTGGCCGGGCACGTCCTCGTAACGAACGAAGACCATCAGCGGTGACAGCTCGATCTCGAGCTCGTAGCCGAGCGCGCCGACGAGCCAGAGCCTGTGCTCTTTGCCAACGGTCGTGCCGCTTACCGCGACCTCGCTGCCGTCTCCGAAAACGCGTACGCGAAGCAGATTGGTGAAATCGCGCGAGTTCGGCTTGGATTCCTCGCTCACCTCGATACCTCGATCCTCGGCGATGACTCGCGCGTTGACCCAGTTGACCGGCTGCTCTTCGCTCTGCTCGAAGGCCCCGTTAAGGACGGCGAGAGTCAGCAGTCGGGTGTCGAAGCTGGCCATGTTGCCAAAGTACGAGACCTCGATCTTCTCGGCGCGACCGCCGGCGAGATCGATAGCCAGGCGCCCCAGCTTCGCAGCCAGTGGCAGGTAGGGACTGAGGATGGCGAGGTCTTCCTCGCGCAGCGACGGAATATTGACGGCGTTGGTCACGAGCCCGCCCTCGAGCGCCGCGGCGACCTGCGCAGCAACGTCGGTTCCGGCTCGATCCTGAGCCTCGCCCGTCGAAGCCGCGAGATGCGGCGTGACAACGATCTGGGGGTACTCGGTAAGCGGCCCCGTGTAGGGCTCCTTGGCGTACACGTCGAGCGCCGCTCCTGCGACCTTGCCCGACTTGACGGCTTCGATCAGATCGTCATCGACGATCAGGGCGCCGCGGGCGGCGTTGATGATGCGCACGCCGTCGCGCATCTTGGCGAAAGCTTCCTTGTTGAGCATGCCCGTCGTCTCGGCAGTACGGGGCGCGTGCAGAGTGATGAACTCGGCCTCGGCGTAGAGGTCGTCGATCGTTTCCATCCGCTCGACGCCAAGCTCGCGGAAGCGCTCCTTGGAGACGACGGGGTCGAAGGCGATGACGCGCATGCCGAGACCGGCGGCCTTGCGAGCCACCTGCTGGCCGATCTTGCCCAGGCCGATGATGCCGAGCGTCTTGCCGGCCAGCTCGGTGCCCTTCCACTTCGAGCGCTCCCACTCGCCCTGCTTCATGGCCGCGTAGGCCTGCGGGATATTGCGAGCCAGAGCCATCATCAGGGCGACCGTGTGCTCGGCCGTGGACACCGTGTTCGCATCCGGAGCGTTGGCGACGATGATTCCCTTGCGTGTCGCGGCCGCGGTATCGACGTTGTCGACGCCCACGCCTGCGCGTCCGATGACGCGCAGGCGCGTTCCCTTCTCAATCAGGTCGGCGGTGAGCTTCGTGGCCGAGCGAATGATGATCGCGTCGTAGGCGCCGATCTTCTCCGACAGTTCACCTTCGAGGTCGACGTCGACATCGAATTTCTCCTTCAACATCTCGATGCCGCCGTCGGCGATCTTCTCCCTTACCAGAACTTTCGCTCGATCGTTCACCGCGCCTCCCCTTCTTTCTGTTTATTGAAATGCGGCGAGCGCGCTGGTTACGGCCGCGCCGCGGTTGACGTCCACGCCCATATCGACCAGCACGAGCTCGAGTGCCAACAACGCCGTAGTGATGTCGAAGATGTCGAAGTAGCCGATGTGACCGATGCGGATGATGTGACCCTTGAGGATGCCCTGACCGCCCACGATCTGGACGCCGTACTTGTCACGCATGGCCGCGACGATCTTCTGCCCGTCGATTCCTTCGGGTGCCTTGGCTGCCGTGACTACCGCCGAGCGATCCTCGTCGGGCGAGAAGAGCTCGAGCCCCATCGCCTTGATACCGGCGCGACAGGCGCGACCGAGCTCCGTATGCAGCTTGAAGCGCTTCTCGAGCCCCTCGTCGAGGATCATCCCGAGAGCCACGTTCATGCCGAGGATGAGCGTCACCGCCGGTGTGAAGGCGGTTGTCTCGTTGCCGAGCGCCTTCTGAGCCGCAGGCCAGTTGAGGAAGAAGCTCGGACAGCGCCCTGGCTCCTCGCTCGCAGCTCTGGCCGCGTCCGAGATCGATACCGCCGCTAGTCCGGGCGGAAGCATGAGCGCCTTTTGCGAGCCGACGACCACTACGTCGAGGCCCCAGGCATCGGTCTCGACCGGGATAGCCGCCAGGCTCGAGATGCAGTCGACAACGACTAGAGCACCGTGCTGCTTGGCGACCGCGGCCAGCTTCTGAATGTCGGCCACGACGCCGGTTGAAGTTTCGGAATGGGTTAGGTAGACGGCTTTGGCAGGAGCTTTCTCGAGCTCGGCGGCCAGCTTGGCGGGGTCGGGAGTTGCTCCCCACTCCTCCTTGATGTGCGCGACCTCGAGACCGTAAGTGCTGGCGATCTTCGCCCAGCGCTCGCCGAAGTTACCGGCCGAGTGGACGACCACGCGATCGCCCGGAGCGTTGATGTTGGAAACCGCTGAATCCATGCCGCCGGTGCCCGAAGCGGCGAACATGATCACGTCGTTCTTGGTCTTGAAGACCTCTTTGAGTCGATCGTTGCACTGAACGAAAGCTCGGCGGAAGTCCGCGCCACGGTGGTGGATGATTGGCTCGGCCATCGCCAGCAGTACCTCGGGCGGTACAGGGGTGGGATCGGGCGTCATCATGTATTTCTTTTC
>DATCCQ010000077.1:0-4282 GCA_036511185.1 Gaiellaceae bacterium | reverse complement strand
GGACATCCCGCATCCTCGCTAGCACGCCCAGATAGCGGCCTACCCCGTTCCAGAGCGTTACTTCGACCTTGGCCGCCGGCTCGATTTGGCGCTCCAAGGTTCCGCTCACGCGGCCCAGCCCGAGCGTGAGCACTAGAGAGGCGACATCCGAGACACTGACGGAACGGCGCGAGAGGCTGGCCGCGGAGATCAGATCGCTGCGGCCCGCCGCGTAGCGGACCGACCAGGGAACCCGAAGCACCTGCCCACTGGAGACGAGCACCGTGACAGTTCCCTGCGCGCTCGAGCCACGATTCTCTCCAACCAGGTCAACCCGCAATTTGATCCGCCTCTGGTGCAGGCCCCGAACAAGCAGGCGGGCCGGCCAAACCCGCACGCGCACCCAGTTCGGGTTGCCCTCTCGGCCGGCGCTCAGCGCCACGGTGAGCCTGCTGGCGCTGATATTTCGCAGTCTGAACTGAAGCGTCGCCTGCTTGTGCTTCCCGTGCAGAAGCGGGAATGTAAGCGACTGCGATTCGACGCTGGCAGGGGCCTGCGCTGCGGCCGCCAGATCGAGCACGCCCATCCCCTGGGCCGCGAGCGAATACCCCTCGAGCCGGCTTGCGCTCGCTTCGAGTAGCGATCTCAACTCGCCTGCACTCAGGTCGGGCCGGGCCTGCGTGAGTAGTGCCGCGGCTCCGGCGACGACGGCCGCCGCCGCGCTCGAGCCGCTAACCGTGGCGAAAGCCGGATAGCCCTGTTCGGTCGTGCCGGCATCGGCACTGGCGATTCCGACGCCCGGAGCAACCAGGTTTGGCTTGATCTCACCGCTGAAGGAGAGGCCTCGGGAGGAGAAAGCGGCGATCTTGCCACTGTCGGGATTGGAGACGCTGAAAGGCTTACCTATCGAGACCTGAACGTTCTCTCCGCGGCGCAGCCTGATACTCGCATCCTCGCCGACCCGGGCGGGGAGGCTGACCACCGGCACAGCGATGTTCTCATCCAGACCGAGGGCTCCGCTCGGCAGCGAGGTTCCGTACAGAACCACTGCCGAGGCGCCGGCCAGCCCGGCGTTGCGGGCGCCGGTGCGGGGATCGTCACCGGCGGGCACGAGAGCCGCCTTGCCGGCAACTAGGCTGTAGCCCTTGGCGCTGAAAAATCGGCTCAGGTCGGGCGCGGCCTTCAACTCCTCCGCCGTTGCCTTGACCGGCCGCGGACTGGCAAGCAGCTTGTTCAGCGCCGACTTCGGCGCCGCCGAGCCGCCCAGTGACACCGCTCCGTCATACAGAACGTCGAGTCCGCTGCGGATTACGACGCGGACTTTTTCGCTCGTCTGGCGCAGGTCGAGAGCACCGACCGTGAGGGCATCCGTGGCGCCTCCCGGGCTGCCGATCGAGCCCTGCACCCGCCCGGAGGATCCGTCATTCCCGGCCGCCGCGACGACGAGCGTGTCTAGTGCCGCCGCGCCCGACACGGCTCGCGCCTCCGGGCCGTCGGCGAAACCGGCCAGCGGCGCCGATACGCCGACCAGGGCGATGCGCGCCGCGTCGTGCGCGTCGCCGTCACCGTTTGGATCTACCGCCCGCTCGAGCCCGGCGATGAGTTGATCGGTGCGGCCGTAAACCTGGTAGGCGCCGCTCGTATCGCGCTGCCAACCCGCCACCCGGATGGGCAGGATCGAGGCCCCCGGTGCAACGCCTCCGAAGGCCGCCGGGCCGACGATGATTCCGGCCAGCTGTGTGCCGTGGCGCTCGAGCTCGGTGCGGTTATCGGGATTGGGCGCGGCGCCCGCTTCGGGGTCGCCGCCCACGACATCCAGCCCCGACTGGACGTGACCGCGCAGGTACTCGTGCAGGCGATCGATGCCCGTGTCGAGCAGGGCGATTGTCACCCCGCGGCCGTCATAGGGCGAAAGCGTCAGCTCGTTGTGGTAGCCCCTGGTCAGAGCCGGCGGATTGCCCAGCGACTTCACATCGAGCGAGGTGGGATAAGTGACGCGCACCTGATAGACGGCGCGCACCTCTTCGGAGCGCTCGAGCACGGCGATCGTGCCCGCATCGAGCGCGGCCGAAAAACCGTTTATGACGCGCGTGAAGCTGACCTCGGGCTCGATAGAAGCTCCGCGCAGAGCGAGCTTGGTGATGATCGTCTTCTGGTCGGAGAGGGCCTGGGCGTTCCAGGCACGCTCTTCCTCGTCGCTCGCCAGGCCGCCGGCGGCTGCTACGTGGTCGGCCAGCGACTGGGCATGAAGCACGACGATTACGCGCTCGCCGACCGAGACGTTCGAGCGCGGCGCTCCGGCCAGCCCGGCCCAGTCGTTCGCCCCCTTCTGCTGCCCGCTGCCGCTTCCCCGCAACGAGAGCCCAAGCACGACGGCGCCGACAAGAAAGAGCGCCACCAGCACGAGGCGCGAGAACTTACGCAAGCTGCCGGGAGGCGTAGGCATCGAGATCAAGATAGCCGGGCGGCTGGATCGGCTTCAGATAACGGGCAGCCGAGGCGATCATCGCCGCGTTGTCGGTGCAGAGCTCGATTGGCGCCAGAGCCGCACCGGCAAGCGCTTCACGCAGCTCCGAGTTGGCGGCCACTCCACCCGCGACTGCGATCTGCTGGGCGCTCGTTTTCTCGGCCGCCTGCTGCGTTCGCTCGACCAGGGCCCGCACGATCGCGTACTGGTAGGAAGCGGCCAGATCGGCACGCCGCTGTTCCAGCTCGCCTGGCTTGAGCCCGCGCACCTCGTAGAGCAGAGCGGTCTTGAGACCGGAGAAAGAGAAATCGAGGCCCTCCAGGCGGGCGACTGGGAAGGAGTAGGCGCCTGGGTCGCCCTCGCGCGCCAGCTTGTCGAGCGCGGGACCGCCCGGATAAGCGAGCCCGAGCAGGCGCGCTCCCTTGTCGAAGGCCTCGCCCGCCGCGTCGTCCAGCGTCGTTCCGAGCAGCCGGAACGAGGTGTGCTCCTGCACGTCCAGAAGCAGCGTGTGGCCGCCGCTAGTGAGCAGACAGAGAAAAGGAGGCTCGAGCGCGAGCGGCTCCAGGTAGAGCGCGGCGACGTGCCCCAGCAGATGGTCGACGGGGATCAGCGGCAGCCCTCTGGCCCAGGCGATTGCCTTGGCGGCCGAGATGCCCACGAGCAGCGCCCCGATCAGGCCGGGGCCCTGCGTAACGGCCACGCTGTCCAGCTGCTCGAAGGTCAGCTGCGCCTCGTCGAGTGCGCTCTGCACCACAGGCGCGATCAGCTCCAGATGCCGCCGCGAGGCGACTTCCGGCACCACACCGCCGAAACGGGCATGCAGCTCGGCCTGTGATGAGACGACGCTGGCCCGCAGGCGGCCGTCGGCATCGATCAGCGCGGCTGCGGTCTCGTCGCAGGAGGTCTCGATCGCCAGGATCACGTTCGCGCCTTCACTCTCCGCTACCTACCTGCCCAGGTGCGTTTTCGCGCCACATGATCAGGGCGTGCTCGTGGTTATCCATGTAGTAGCCGCGCCGAATGCCGCGCGCTTCGAAGCCGAACTTCTCATAAAGCCCTATCGCCGCTTCGTTCGACACCCGCACCTCGAGCGTGTACCCGCGCTCGCGGCCGCCCTCGCTACGCGCAAGGAAATCTTCAAGCAGCAGCCCGGCCACGCCGCGGCGCTGCCAGGTCGGATCGACGGCGAGATTCATGATGTGCCAGTCGTCGAGGAAGAGCGAGACGATCAGGTAACCGATCACCCGCTCGAGCCGGAAGGCTCCGAGACAGATTGAGCTCGACTTGATCAGCTCGCCGGCGAACATGGCGCGCGACCAGGGCAGCCTATAGCACTCCTTCTCGATCTCCTCGACCCGATCGAGATCGGCGAACTGAAGCGGAGCGATCTCAGGCCGCCAGCGCGATTCGCGATCCTGGGCATCCGTCATCGCTTGAGCGCCTTCTCGGCGTCAGGGATGCGCAGGTAGAGCGGCTCCACCAGCTCCGCCGCTCCGAACTCCGTGGCCAGGCGAGCGTGAAAGCGGGCCCTGACCAGGTGCAATTCGCTCGCGTCGGGAGGAACCTCGGCGTCGGCCGCCTCGAGCAGGGTGCGGTAGCGAACGGCTCCGTCACCGACGCAGAGCGTCCCCGATGGCGGTTCGAGATCCTCCGGCCTGATCACCGCGGGCTGCCCGTCAATCAGCGTGAAGACTTCCTTGCGGCTGCCGTCGATCACCGGCAAGCAGCCGGGCGCACCCGCTTGCAGCGCCGCGAGGGTCGAGACTCCGGCCAGCGGAAGATCGAGCGCGAGGGCCAGGCCGCGCGCGACCGCAAGGCCGATGCGGATTCCGGTGA
>DATCCQ010000076.1:0-13821 GCA_036511185.1 Gaiellaceae bacterium | reverse complement strand
CCTTGCCGTTGTCGAGAATCGCCAACTTGGCGGCGAGCTGGTCGGCTTCCTCGAGATAGTGGGTAGTGAGCAGGATGGTCAGCCCCTCCTCGTGGGTCAGGCGCTCTATCTCCTGCCACATCTCGGTTCGGACTTCGGGATCGAGGCCCGTCGTCGGCTCGTCAAGGAAGAGGACCTGCGGCCGGTGCACGAGCGCGGTGGCAATGTCCAGCCGGCGCTGCATGCCGCCCGAGTAGTTGCGGGTGATTCGCTTGGCCGCGTCCGCCAGCCCGAACTGTTCGAGTAGCTCGTTGACCCGTTGCTTGAGCTCGCGGCCGTGGATCGAACGGATCAATCCCTGCAGACGCAGGTTCTCGCGCCCGTTCAGGTTGACATCGACGCCCGAGTTTTGGCCGACGACGCCGATCGCGTTTCGCACCTGCGCAGCCTGGTGGACGACATCGAAGCCGGCAACACGAACAGATCCCGAGGTTGGCAGCGCGAGGGTGGTGGCGATCTTGACGGCGGTTGTCTTGCCGGCGCCGTTTGGTCCTAGTAGGCCGAAGACCGAGCCGGCCGGGATAACGAGGTCAATGCCGTCCAGGGCTCTGACCGCACCTTTGTAGACCTTGACCAGGCTTTCGATTTCGATCGCGTTACCGTTCAGGCGCTCTCTGCTCATCGGCGTGGGAAATCTAGCGGTTCAGGCTCTTACCCGAAAGTCGCGCTCGTCACACAGGCGAGCTAGGCTGAGAAAGCACCGCTGCCCAAGGAGAAACAGATGAAAAGGCGTTTGCTTGGTGGGACGGGAATGGAGATCAGCGTCGTCGGCTTCGGCGCCTGGGCAATCGGCGGCGGCGGCTGGGAGTGGGGCTACGGCCCGCAGGATGACGCCGACTCGAGCGCGGCTATCAAGCGAGCGATCGAGCTGGGTGTCAACTGGATCGACACTGCGCCCATTTACGGTCTTGGACGCTCTGAGGAAGTCGTCGGCCGCGTCATCCGGAAGATGTCCGAGAAGCCCTACATCTTCAGCAAGTGCGGACTTGAGGGGCGTAACGGCGTCGGCGTCAACGAGATCAAGGCCGCCACCATCGAGCGCCAGTGCGAGGAGAGCCTAAAGCGGCTCGGTGTCGAGGCAATTGACCTTTACCAGATGCACTGGCCGATTCCCGACGAAGATATCGAGGAGGGCTGGGCGGCCTGCGTGGCGCTGCTCAGCGCGGGCAAGGTCAGGCACATCGGCGTCTCGAACTTCGACGTCGCGCAGCTCAAGCGGGTCAATGCCCTGGCGACGGTCGAGACCTTGCAGCCGCCCTACTCGCTCATCACCCGCGAGATCGAGAACGAGATTCTGCCCTACTGCGTCGCCGAGCGAGTCGGCGTCATCGCCTATTCACCGATGGCCTCGGGCCTACTGACCGGCGCCTTCAGCGCCGAGCGGGTGGAGGCGCTGCCCGAGGACGACTTCCGCTCGCATGTGGCGCACTTCCGGGAACCGGAGCTCTCGCACAATCTGGCAGCGGCCGAGCGGCTGCGTCAGGTGGGCGAGCGCCGCGACGCTTCGCCGGGCGCGGTAGCCGTGGCCTGGGTGCTGCGCGATCCGGTCGTGAACGGCGCCATCGTCGGCTTCCGCCGCGCCGAACAGTTAGACGGCATCCTGCCCGCCGCGGGCGAGCTGAAGCTGAGCGCGGAGGAGATCGCCTTCCTAGAGAGTGACGGCGCCTAGCCGGCGCGGCTCGGTCAGGTCAGGCGCTTGATGAAGACGAGCCGGTCCTCGCCGGGGCCGGCGAAGTTCTCGAGCACGCGCTCGAGCTCGAAGCCGAGCGCCTCGTGGAAGGCGATCGAGCCGGTGTTTATCGGCGCTGTTATCAGGCTTACACGCGCGCGCCCGCGCGCCCGCGCGGTCTCGAAGAAGGTGTCGTAGAGCCTGCGGCCGATTCCCTGGCGGCGTAGCTCGGGCGCGACTCCGGCCATGTGGATGTAGGCCTCGTCGGGGTTGGTCTCGGAGAGGAAGCCGCAGAGGAATCCCGCCAGGCTGCAGTCGGGAGTGTGGGCGATGAAGCTCGAGCCCTCGAAATGGACGAAGAAGACGCTGGGCAGGTTCTGCGTCATCTCGCGCCCGCCCCACCACTCGTTGACGAGCGGATAGACACGACCGTAGTCGGAGGGACGCGCGTGGCGAATTTCGATCTCTGTCATGGCTGGAGCCTAACCGCTGGCGGGCGGTCTTCGCTAGATGCGCATGAGCCAAATGGGCGCGGCGCGGAATCGACACGAAGTCGGTGCATTCGCGAGCGGTTTTTCCCGTTACCTATATCCACCCCGCGGGTGGGTGGGGGGTGGTGGGTGGTCAAGAAGGCGCCCGTATCACGCAAAGCGTCCTGAACGACCTCAACCGCTCGCTACCATCGCCTCATGCCGGTGCGCGTGATCGAGATGGAGGCCCGCTCGGCGCTCGTCAAGTCCGGGCTCGGCGGCGTCGACTACGCCGTCAATCCCTACACGGGCTGTCGCTTTGGCTGCGCCTACTGCTACGCGACCTTCATGAGCCGCTACGTCTCGGAACCGGTCGAGGAGTGGGGCGAGTACGTCTACGTGAAGCGGAATCTCGTCGAGCTGTTCGAGCGCGAGCTGGCGCGGATGAAGCCCGAGCGAAGAACGCGCTCGATCTTCATCAGCTCGGTGACCGACCCCTACCAGGGAGTTGAGGCCAAGTACAGGCTCACCCGCGGCGTGCTGGAGGCGCTCGCGCGCGAGCACTATCCCGGCTCGGTTGCGGTGCTGACCAAGTCGCCGATGGTCTTGCGCGACATCGATCTCTTCCGCGAGCTGCCCGACTTCGAGGCCGGGCTCACGGTCACCAGCGGCGAGGACGAGATCTCGCGCTGGCTGGAGGTGCACGCACCGCCGCCGCGCAAGCGGTTAGAAGCGCTGCGGACGCTGAACGAGGCCGGCATCCGCACCTACGCCTTCGTCGGCCCACTAGTCCCGCACTTCGTCGAGCGTCCCGAGCTGCTCGAAGATCTGTTCGCGCGCCTGGCCGATGCCGGCGTCCGCCGCGTCTACGTCGAGCACTTGAACGCCAAGACCTACATCCGCAAGCGCCTGGACGCGGTAATCGCCAGGCAGCCGGAGCAGGTGCGCGCCGCCTACGCCGAGGCGCGCACGAGCGAGCACCGCACCCGCCTGGAGCAGATCGTTTCCGAGCTGATCGCTCGCCACGGTATGGAGCTGCGCCTGGGCGCCGTGATCGACCATCCCGAGAACGAGACGAGCTCGCGACGGAGATCGCCTACGAAGTGATACCGGCCGCCGGCGGCTTTCCGCTCTGGGAAAGCCAGAATGCCGTAATCACGGGCGTCATGGAGTTCCTGACGGTTGTCGGGCCTGCGTCGAGCTAGAGCTCGCTGAGCCACTCGCTCAGGGCCGAAAGCTGCTTCGAGCCGAACTTAAGCACGGCGAGGAGCGCCTTGGAGTCAGCGCCGTTGGCGGCGAGATCGACCACGAGTTTCTCGCGGCTCTTGTTGTAGTGGCAGGCGACGCGATCGAGTGTCTTGAGCGCGATGCGCTGGCTGGCCGCATCGACGCCGTGCCCGGGGAACGATTCGCGTGTGGCGCAAGCCGCGTAGAGGCGCGGTTTGGAGCCGTAGGAGAAAGCGCCGCGAGCCGTCTCTGCTCCGAGCAGCGATACGGCTGCGAGTAGGGCTAGCGCGGGCGCTGCTATTGCGCGCCAACGCGGGCGGCGTGGCGCAGCCTGAAGCGCTTGGGCAAACGGAAGAAACGCAAGCAGGCCGAGTAAGCCGGTTGCGAGAAACGAGAGCCGAAAGCCGCGCGTAAACGCCGCCTGGACAATCGAGTCCAGCTTGCCACCGAGGTCGGTCGCCTCTCCGATCTGTCGCTTCTCGATCTCCTTGCCGAAATCAGGCAGCCCCTGGCTGGCAGGACGGCTGAGCACGGGAGCAAGCGAGAACGCCAGCTCGAGCTTCGTCTCGATGGATAGCGGCGAGTCGAGGACGGCGCCGGTCGCCTGCAGCTTGGTGCGCTCGCCCTGGTGTGAAAAACCGTTGGTCAGGATTGGAGTCACGATCAAGAGCCCGGCCACGAGCCCGAGATGGCGCGCGGCGACGTTCCAGGCGCCCGGCGTCGTGCCGCCGCCTGCCCCCGAGAGTGCGATCCGGCTAAGAGTCGGGATGACGATGCCGAGACCGATTCCGGCAAGCGCCAGCGACGCGAGCACCCAGAGGATGCTGCGGGCAGGTAGAAAGGCCATTCCTGCCAGGCCCGCCGTCAGCGCGACGACGCCGGCCGCGGCGGCCGAGCGGCTCCGCACGCGCACGGCGAGGGGTTGCACGAGGAAGGTCGTGAGCGGGATTGCGCTGACAATTCCGGCCGCCCCGAGCGGCGAGAAGCGCCAGATGTCGACGAGCAGTACGACAGACAAAAAGAGCACTCCAACGAGCGCTGCGGAAGCGAGCGCGAGCGCGATGTTGGCGCGAAGGCTGCGGGCGCGATCCAAGCTCAGAGGAAGTTCTTCATCCAGCACGGGCCGCTCGCTGCGGCGTGGACAAAGAACTACGACGAGTGCTGCGGCGGCCAGAGGAGCCTGGGCGAAGAAGACGGCGCGCCAGGAGAGAAGGTCGGTCAGAAGCCCGCCCAGTGCCGGGCCGAGCGCCGTCCCGACTACTCCCGCGGCGATCCAGAGCGTAGCGCCGCGCTTTGGCGTGGCGGCAAGCCAGCGCACCAGCGGCAGCGATCCGACGAGCAGCAGCGCACCGCCGAGGCCCTGAAGAGAGCGAAAAGCCACCAGCCAGCCGAGATCCCAGGCAAAGCCGCAGGCCAGTGAGGCCACCAGGAAGAGTGCCAGCCCGATCTGGACGAAACGACGCTCGTCATGGCGCCGAGCGAGCCATACGAGCGCCAGCGAGGCAAGCGCGAGCACCAGGTTGTAGGCCGTCACGACCCAGGACACGCCGCCGATAGAGGCGTCGTACACGCGCAGCAGGTCGGGGAGCGCCAGGACGACGATCGACGAGTCGGCGAAGGCGACGGCCACCGCGGCGAGCAGGAACCAGAGACTCGCCGCTCTGCCCAGGCGCGCGCTCATCTTGCAGGAAGCGCCCGGCTCAGGGCCGGGCGCTTCTCTCCTCGTCTTCTAGTCTCATGCGCCTGTCGCGCTTCCGAGCTGGGTCGGGTACCTCTAGAACGGCCAGGTCCAGTTTCTGACGTCCGGATGATCTTCGCCGAACTCGCGTGTCCAGACACGGCTGCGGATGCGCATATCCACCATCTGTTGGCGCAGGTGGGCCGCTCGGCTCGAGAGCCCCGGTACGCGGTCGATCACGTCCATCACCAGGTGGAAGCGGTCGAGGTCGTTAAGCATGACCATGTCGAAGGGCGTCGTGGTGGTGCCCTCTTCCTTGTAGCCGCGCACGTGTAGGTGGTCGTGGCCGTTACGCCGGTAGGTCAGTCGGTGGATAAGCCACGGATAACCGTGGTAGGCGAAGACGACCGGCCTATCGGCGGTGAAGAGCGAGTCGTACTCCTTGTCGGAAAGGCCGTGCGGATGCTCGCCGGCGGGCTGCAGGCGCATCAGGTCGACGACGTTGACGACGCGCACCTTCAGCTCGGGCAGGTGCTCGCGCAGGATCGCGGCTGCGGCGAGCGTCTCTAACGTGGGGACGTCGCCGGCGCAGCCGAGCACCACATCGGGCTCGCCGCCGGCGTCGTTCGAGGCCCACTCCCAGATGCCGATGCCGCGCGTGCAGTGGACGACCGCGTCCTCCATCGAGAGGTAGTCGAGCGCCGGCTGCTTGCCGGCCACGATCACGTTCACGTAGTGGCGGCTGCGCAGGCAGTGGTCGACGGTCGAGAGGAGCGTGTTCGCGTCCGGTGGCAGGTAGACGCGGATGACCGCGGCATTTTTGTTCATCACGTGGTCGATGAAGCCGGGATCCTGATGCGACAGGCCGTTGTGGTCCTGGCGCCAGACGTGCGAAGAGAGCAGGTAGTTGAGCGAGGCGATTGGCCGGCGCCAGGGAATGCCGCGCGTCACCTTCAGCCACTTGGCGTGCTGGTTGAACATCGAGTCGACGATGTGGATGAAGGCCTCGTAGCAGTTGAAGAGGCCGTGCCGTCCGGTCAGCAGGTAGCCCTCGAGCCAGCCCTCGCAGAGGTGCTCGGAGAGGACTTCCATGATCCGGCCTTCGGGAGCGAGGCTCTCGTCGGTGGGAAGAATCTTGGCTTCCCAGACCTTGTCGGCGGCCTCGAAGACCGGTGTAAGGCGGTTCGACGCGGTCTCGTCGGGCCCGACGATGCGGAAATCGGTCGGGTTCTTTTCGATGATGTCGCGCAGGAAGGTGCCCGCAACCTTGGTCGCCTCGCTCATGGTCGTACCCGGCTTCTTGACTGGAACGCCGTAATCGCGGAAGTCGGGAAGAACGAGATCGCGCAGCAACACGCCGCCGTTCGCATGCGGGTTGGCGCTCATCCTTCGCTCGCCCTTGGGCGGCAGCTCGGCCAGTTCGGGAATGAGCGTCCCGTTTTTGTCGAAAAGCTCCTGTGGCTTGTAGCTGCGCAGCCACTTTTCCAGCAGCTTCAAGTGCACGGGGTTCGTGCGCACCTCCGAGAGCGGCACCTGGTGCGAGCGCCAGCTGTTCTCCATCGGCTTGCCGTCCACCTTGCGCGGGCCGGTCCAGCCCTTGGGTGTACGCATGATGATCATCGGCCAGCGCGGCCGCTCGGTTACGCCCTGCTCGCGTGCAGCCTTCTGGATCTTGGCGATCTCGTCCAGCGCCTCGTCGAGCACCTCCGCGAAGCGCTGGTGTACGGCTGCGTGATCCTCGCCGTCGAAGCCGCCGGTCATGATCAGCGGCTTGTAGCCGTAGCCTTCGAAGAGCTTGAACAGCTCCTCGTCGGGGATGCGCGCGAGCACGGTTGGATTGGCGATCTTGTAGCCGTTCAGGTGCAGGATGGGGAGGACGGCGCCGTCGGTTTTCGCGTTCAGGAACTTGTTCGAATGCCAGCTCGTTGCCAGCGGGCCAGTCTCGGCCTCGCCGTCGCCGACGACGCAAGCCACGACGAGATCGGGGTTGTCGAAGGCGGCGCCGTAGGCGTGCGCGACCGAGTAGCCGAGCTCGCCGCCCTCGTGAATCGATCCCGGTACCTCGGGCGCGACGTGGCTCGGTATTCCGCCTGGGAACGAGAACTGGCGAAAGAGCGCGGCCATGCCTTCCTCGTCCTGGCTGACGTGCGGGTAGAGACCGGAGTAAGAGCCCTCGAGGTAGGTGTTGGCGACCAGACCTGGGCCGCCGTGGCCGGGGCCGGTGACGTAAATCATGTTCAGGTCGCGCTGACGGATGGCGCGGTTCAGGTGCACGTAGATGAAGTTGAGGCCCGGCGTGGTGCCGAAGTGGCCGAGCAGGCGCGGCTTGACGTGCTCGGCGACGAGAGGCTCTTTCAAGAGCGGGTTGGCGAGCAGGTAGATCTGCCCGACCGAGAGGTAGTTGGCCGCGCGCCAGTAGGCGTCGATCAGCTTCACTTCCTCGCTCGAGAGCGGCCCTTCCATCGTGGTCGCCTTTTTCTTCGCTGTGCTCTTCTCGGACACCGTCAACCTCCCACTTTTTCCGTCGCTGTCGGTGGCAGCCTACCCTTGATTCGTTCTCTTCTACACGATTACGCCCGTGCGCCGTCCGTGAGAATTGGTAAAGCTTTTCTGAAGCTATGACGGCAGTGATCCAGGCAGAGGGGCTGGTCAAGTACTACGGCGCCAGTCGCGGCGTCTCCGGACTTGATTTCGAGGTCACTGCGGGCGAGGTATTCGGCTTTCTCGGGCCAAACGGTGCCGGCAAGACGACGACCATTCGCCTGATGCTCGACCTGATCCGGCCCAACGCGGGCAAGCTCGAGCTGTTCGGGCTGGACGCGCAGAAAGAAAGCGTTGCCATCCGCCGCCGCATCGGCTACCTGCCCGGTGACCTCCATCTCTACGAACGGCTGACGCCGCGCGAGCTACTGCGTTACTTCGCCGCCTTGCGCGACCTGGACGGACTGGGGGAGGGAGAGAGGCTGGCCGAGCGCTTCGAGCTCGAGCTCGATCGCCCGATCAAGGCGCTCTCCAAGGGCAACCGCCAGAAGGTCGGACTGGTTCAGGCCTTCCTGCATCATCCCGACCTGCTGCTCCTCGACGAGCCCACCGCGGGACTCGACCCGCTCGTCCAGATCACCTTCAACGAGCTCCTGCGCGAGGTCGCCGCGGAAGGACGGACGGTCTTTCTCTCCTCGCACATCCTCTCCGAGGTGCAGCGCCTGGCCGATCGCGTGGCGATTGTTCGCGAGGGCAAGCTCGAGCTAGTCGACACGATCGAGGCGCTCAGGGCGCAGGCTTTCGTGCGGGTCGAGGCGACATTCGTCAAGCCGCCGCCTGAGGATGCTTTCGCAGGACTTAAGGGAGTGCGCGAGCTCGAGCGGCGGGGACCTGTCGTCCTGTTCGCGCTTGAAGGTCCGATCGATCCGCTGATCAAGGCGCTGGCGCGCTACGAGGTGATCGCGCTCGATAGCCACGAAGCCGATCTCGAGGATTTCTTCCTGGCCCTCTACCGGAATGGAGCGGGCGGTGCTCTCTAGCGTCTTCGCCAAGACCCTGCGCGAGCGGCTGCGCGGTTTTCGCTGGTGGTGCCTGGTCACGCTCGGTTTCGTCGCGATGTACGGATCGGTTTATCCGAGCATCAAGGGCAAGGAATCGCTGAACAAGCTGCTCAAGGACTACCCCGAGGCGCTCAAGAATCTCGTCGGCTTCGGTGGCAATCTCGACATCGCCTCGGGAGCCGGATATCTGGGTAGCGAGGTCTTCTCCTTCTGGGCGCCGATCGTGCTGCTGGCCGTGGCGATCTCCGCCGGCTCCGCCGCCCTGGCCGGCGAGGAGGAGCGGGGTACGCTCGACCTGCTGCTATCGCTGCCCGTGTCGCGCACGCGCTGCCTGCTCGAGAAACTGGCGGCGTTGCTCTGTGAGGCGCTGGCCCTGGCGCTTGTTCTCTGGCTCTTGCTCGTGATCGTCTCCTCCCTGGACGGGATGGGCGTGAGCGCCGGCCACCTTGCCGCCGCGGTGCTCGTCGCCCTCCTCTTCGCGCTCGACTTTGGCATCCTGGCGCTGGTCATCGGCGCCGTCAGCGGGCGCCGCGCCATGGCGGCCGGGATATCAGCCACCCTCGCCGTCGCTGCGGACGTGATCAACGCCCTGGCTCCAATGGCCAGCTGGCTCGACAAGGTCAAGATCGTCTCGCCCTTCTACTACTACTCGCACGGCGATCCCCTCCGCAACGGAGTTAACGCGCGCGACACGCTCATCCTGCTGACGATCGCCGTCGTCTTCGCCGCGGTCGGGCCGTTTCTCTTCCGGCGCCGCGATCTGACCAGCGCCTAGTCTCGTCCCGCTCGACCGCTGCTGGCCTGAGAGGAATAGGCGCCGTGGCGTCGCAAAAAGCCTTATGTGGCACGCGATCTTCCATATGACGACCGGGCCCGGCGAGAAGATCCTGCGCTCGATCCTCGTCTACGTCTTCCTGATCGCCGCGCTGCGCGTGGTCGGCAAACGCGAGCTCGGTCAGGCGAACACGCTCGACCTGATCGTTCTGCTACTGGTGGCCAACGCCGTTCAAAACGGAATCATCGGCAACGACCTATCGGTGACCGGCGCGGTTCTCGGCGCCGCGACTCTCTTCCTGATCAACGAGGTCTTCGCCCGCACGACGGCGGTCTGGCCCTTCGCCTCGCGCCTGCTCGAGGGCGAGCCCACCACGCTGATAGAGAACGGAAACCCGGTTCGCAAGGCACTTCGCTCAACCGGCATCTCGCTGAGCGAGCTGCGGGCGACTGCGCGCCGCCAGGGCTTCGCCCATCTCGGCGATGTGCACACCGCCATTCTCGAGACGAACGGCGTCGTGACGATGTTCAAGGAGAACGAGCCGCTCATCTATCACCCGGCCGAGCCGGGAGGCCTGCGCATTGGGAAGCGCTGGCGCCAGCGCGGCTAATTACTTCCGTACGGTCGTCGAATTCTTCGCGTCTATCTGATCAGCACGGCCCGAGCGGGCGCCCCGTCCGAGCCGACCAGTTTGAGCGGCAGGCAGACGAGCTCGTAAGAGCCGGGCTCGATTCCGCGCAGGTCGAGTCCTTCCAGGCAGACGACTCCCGCCGAGAGCAGGATGCGGTGCGCCTCGGCGTCTCCGATCGAGAGGTAGTCGATGCCCAGCAGCCTGACGCCGCGCTCGAGCAGGTAGGAGGCCGCCTCACCGTCCAGGCGCACGAAGTCGTACGAGACATCGTCGCGGCTCCAGAGCTGCGAGTTGCGCGTCTTGAAGAGGATTCGCTTTGTGCCTCGCGGCGGCAGCTCGAGGTCGTGCAGTGTCACCAGATCGAGCGCAACGGTGGCAGCGGTGGCATCCACCACCTCGGCCGGGCCGATCAGGGCGTCCAGCGGCAGCGCCTCGGCGCCGGCGCCGTCTGCGAGAAAGTGGTCGGGCGCGTCGACGTGCGTACCCGTGTGGGCGCCCATGTCGAGCTCACTCACGTTGACCGTCTCGCCCTCCTCGATCGCGCACACACGAGTCACATGCACCGGCGGATTGCCTCTGTAATGGAGCATTCCATCGCGGATCGGGACGCTGATGTCGAAGATCTCCATTGCAAACAAGACCTTAGTACCGATTCCAGTAGGCCGAAGCCTTCCTACCGGAATAGGCCCTTAGCGCTCTTCGAATCGCGCAATAGAAACGGCTCGCCTTTCGAGCGAGCCGTTTCGTAACCGGTTTTGTGCTGGACTGCTAGGCGGCCGCGCCGACTGCTTCTTCGGCTACTTCGGTCTCCTCGGCGGGCTTCACGACGGGAAGCTCCCTGACCTCTTCGCCGCAGAGCTTGAGCAGTTTGACCCAGTCGTCCTCGACCTGCTTCTGAATCGCCTCGAGCACTGCCTCGTTGCCGGGCTTGAAGAGGTGCTTGAAGCGCTTCTGCATCTTCAGGTAGTCGACGATGGGCATCACCTTGCGCGGCCGGTAGGTGAGGTGGTACTCACCGTTCACGACCTCGAACAGCGGCCAGAAGAGGCTGTCCTGAGCCGCCTTCATGACCTCGGGCCCGAGCCGCGACTCGTGGCCCCAACCGAGCGGACAGTCACTCATCACGTTCATGAAGGCCGGCCCGTCCATCGCCACCGCGCGCTCCACCTTGGAGCTCAGGTCCTGCCAACGGCCGCCGGAGGCCTGGCCCACGAACGGGATGTGATGCGCAGCCGCGATCGCCGTCAGGTCTTTTCGCTGCTGCATCTTGCCGAGCGAGACCGAGCCGACCGGGCTGGTAGTCGTGTCGGCGCCGTAGGGCGTTGCGCCGGAGCGCTGGATGCCCGTGTTCATGTAGGCGCCGTTGTCGTAGCAGACGTAGAGGAAGCGGTGGCCACGCTCGAGAGCTCCAGAAAGCGCCTGGAGACCGATGTCGTAGGTACCGCCGTCGCCGCCGAAGGCGACGATGGTGACTTCCTTGTCGCCGCCGGGCAGTGTGCCGCGCCGTTTCAGGGCCTTGTAGGCGGCCTCGACGCCGCTGGCCACCGCCGCCGTGTTCTCGAAGGCGGTATGCATCCAGGGCACGTTCCAGGCAGTGATCGGGTAGCGCGAGGTGGCGACTTCGAGGCAGCCGGTGGCGTTGAGGACAATTACCGGCGTATCGATCGAGCTCAGGACCGTGCACACGATGCTGGGAGCGCCGCAGCCCTGGCAGAGAGCATGCCCGCCGCCGAGCGGCTGGACGCCGTTTTGGTTTCTCGCTATTCGCTTGAGTCTCGACATGGTCAGCTCCGTAATGCGATGTGGGTGGGAGCCTCACCGGCGAAGATGGCCCGAGCTTCATCGGGAACCAACTCGCGGCCGCCGAGGCCAAAGACATGGGCGCGTAACTTCGTATCCGAGCCGTACAGCGTCGCCGCCATTTCGGCGTGCAGCGACGGGAACGAGCCGGGCGCGTCCGAACGATCGAGCACGATCACTTCCTTGACGGGAGCGAGCGCCTTGCGAATCGCCTCGACAGGGAAGGGGCGGTAGGAGACCAGACGCAGGAGCCCGACCTTCTCGCCCTTTGCGCGGAGCTCATCGACGACGTCCTTGATCGTTCCGGCCGTCGATCCCATCAGGAAGATGACCTTCTCGGCGCCTTCGAGCTCGTACTCCTCGAGGATGCCGAAGGGCCTCTCGACGATCTTGGAGTACTCGCCGAAGACGTTCTCGATCACCGGCAGGGCGTTCTCCATCGCCGCGTTCATCTGGTAGCGCAGCTCCGTGTAGTAGTCCTGCAGGGCGAAGATGCCCTTGGTCGTAACCTGATCGGTATCGAGCAACGGCAGCGGAACGTGATACTCGCCGACGAAGTCCTTGACGACGTCGTCGGGGGTCAGAATCAGCGGCTCCTCCGAGTGGGTGAGCGTGAAGCCGTCCTGGCAGACGAGCACCGGCAGCATCACGTCGGGGTGCTCGGCGATACGGGCTGCCATGACCATGTGGTCGTAGGCCTCCTGAACGCTTTCCGCGAAGATCTGGATTACGCCGGAGTCGCGAATCATCATCGAGTCGGAGTGGTCGCAGTGGATATTGAGCGGCGCCGAGAGGGCGCGGTTGCCCACGGCCATTACTATCGGCGTGCGCATGCCGGCGGCGATGTAGACGACCTCGGCCATCAGGGCCAGGCCCTGCGAGGAGGTAGCCGTCATCGAGCGGGCGCCCGCCAGCGCCGAGCCGATCGTCGCGCTCATGGCGGAGTGCTCGGACTCGACGTTGACGATCTCGGTTGTGGCCGCGCCGTTGGCGACCAGCTTGGCGAAGGTCTGGATGATCGGCGTCTGCGGCGTGATCGGGTAGACGGGAAATACGTCGGGATCGATCTGGGCCATTGCGTAGGCGACTGCCTCGCCGCCGGTCAGGAGCTGGGCTCCTTCCTTGGTCTTAACTGGCACTCTCATCACTCCTCATCACCCAGCGCTCGGGGCTTTCGGTCTCCTCGGGCACCATCTCGATAGCCCCGACGGGGCAGACGGCGGCGCAGACCTCGCAGCCCTTGCAGAAGTAGTCGTCGAAGCCGACGAAGGTCGTGTCTTCGATCAAAACTGCCGAGTCTGGGCAGTAGAGCCAGCAGAGCAGGCAGTTGGTGCACTTCGAGAGATCGGCGAGCGGCTTGATGCCGGTGCGCCAGCTCCCAGTTTTCGGCTTCTCTGCGTCGGTGGGCCTGATCGTGCCCCCCGGCGAGAGCTCTTGCCAGGGCCTCAAGCCAGACATGCGTATCCCTCCGCGATAGCTCCGCGGAGCGCGTCCGCGTTGAGTCGTTTTCCGAGTTTCTTGACGGCCGCGTCCTGAAGGTTCTCGAGCGGAACGCCGCCGGCGGCCGCCGCGGCGCCAAGCATGACGACGTTCGAGAAGCCCAACCCGTGGTCGTGAGCGATCTTCGTGGCCGGAACGGCGCGCGCGTTGACGCCCTTCAGCGCCTCCGGTAGCTCGTTGGTATCGACCAGGACGACGCCGTCTTTGGAGAGCCCTTCAGCGACGTTCATCTCGTTCACGAGTGTGGGATCGAGCACGATCACGATGTCGGGCGCAGCCACGGGGTCGTGGCGGCGGATCGTCTTGTCCGAGATGCGGGTGTAGGCGCGCATCGGCGCTCCGCGGCGCTCGGGGCCGTATTCCGGGAAGGCCTGCACGCTCGACCCGGCGAGAAGCCCGGCCTCGGCGAGCAGCTGAGAGACCGTCTTTGCGCCTTGGCCGGCGCGTGCGTGCCAGCGAACTTCCTTCATTTCTTCTCTCCTTGCAGGAA
>DATCCQ010000075.1:0-4332 GCA_036511185.1 Gaiellaceae bacterium | reverse complement strand
AGACCGGCCCCGAAAGACCGACCTCGGCCAGCGGCGCACCGCCGTGCGCAACCAGCCCGATACGGCGCCCGGGCGCCCCGTCGAAAGCACCCAGCGGTACGCGGAAGACGGCGCCCATCGAAGCCCGCAACGCCTTGGCGCCGGTTGGATCGGCGCAACCCGAAGAGAGGCAGACGTAGCCCGCGCCGAACGCATCGGCACTGCGAAGAAGCGCACCTACGTTGCCGGGATCGGCGACTCGCCAGAGCGCGAGGCCTACCTCGGCCGCGTTTGCCGGATCGAGCTGCGGCAAGCCAGAGCGGCGGAAGACGGCGATCGCTCTGGCGGGATGAGCCAGTTCGGAGAGCTCGCCCATTAGCTCGGACGCGACGAGAGTCGCCCCGGGAACGCGCTCTACCAGCACCAACCGGGAAGCGTCTATGAGTACCTCCTCGGGCTCGAGCCCAGCCTCCAGTCCGGCGACGATCAGATCCTCGCCCTCGCAGACGAATAAACCAAGGCGCTCGCGCTGGCTGGCGCTCTGCAGCCGGCGAACGAGGCGAAGCTTGGGATTCGACGCGGACGCGACTGGGCTGTGGCTCCGGCTGGAAGACATCGTCAGAAACCTACTCCCGGCGAACGTTCGCGTCACGCGCTAGAGCCTATTCCGCTGGGAATGTGGGTCGAGCGTACAGGCTTGGCCGAATGGGCTCGTAGCTGAGCCAGTCCAGCCAACGCCCGTGATAGTCAAGCCGAGCGAGGATCCGCCTCTCCCCGCCGGGCCAGAGCTGGAAGCGAAGCTGCCAATAGTCGGCCGGGTCGTCCGGTGGATGCTCGCCGGAAATGAAGGCGAGCCGCCCTCGCTTACCGGCGCGCTCCAGGAGGTCTTCGACGCGCCTTCTCTCCTCGCTCGAGAGATGGTTGAGCGAAGCAGTCTGAAAGACGACGGTCAGCGTCTCCTGCGAACGCTCTTCCAGCAGCGCCTCCAGCTCTTCCAGGTAGTTACCGCGCACGATCCGCGGCGGATCGGCGCGAACTACTTCGATTGCTCGCTCGAGTCGCTCCAGACGTTCGCTCTGGTCGGGCCAGATGAAAGCGCGCAATAGCCGGGCTCCGCGCTCGCTGGTGAGGTCAATGGGGTTCAGATCGATGCCGAGACGGCTGCGTACGACCGGAACCAGCGACAGCAGCCCAGGCGGGAGAGGAGAACGGAGCTCGCCGCTCAGCTCGATCGGCGCATTCGCACTTCCCCAGCGCTCGTTACCGTAGCGGTACGCGTAGCGATCCCAGAGCAGGTTAAAACCGGCGCTCGGCCCCAGTTCGATCAGCTCGAGTTCCTTACCGCTCTCGGCGGCCGCGAGCAGGAATGCCGGCAGAAGCCCGTAGCAACGTTGCACCTCGTTTGTCTGCATTCCCTGCTCGCGCAGGAAGCGGGCAATCCAGTCCGACTCGCGCCTCAGCGTCTCGCGGAAGGCAGGCCAGGCTTCGCACTTGCCCGCGTAGGCTTGCGCCAGCTCGAGCGCTCGGCCGTCGAGTGCTAGGTAGTGCAGCGCCGCAAACAGTCTCAGCGGAAGGTTCCAGCGAAAGTCCGGCGCTACAGAAGCGACCAGCGCCTCGCCCGCAAGCTGCTCGCACAATCCGGCGTAGAGCGAGTCAGGATCGCTGGCGCGGCACGCTGCCGTTTGCCTTCTGAAGATTTCGGCTTGTCGGCCGCTGGTGTTCAGTTCTGAAGTGCGGCTTTGGCTTGTTCGGCGATGGCCTTGAAGGCAGCCGGCTCCCTGACTGCCAAATCCGCGAGCACCTTGCGGTCGAGCTCGATGTCAGCCTTCTTGCAGCCGGAGATAAACTGGTTGTAGGAGAGGCCCTCCAGGCGGGCCGCGGCGTTTATCCTGGTGATCCAAAGCCGACGGAAGTTGCGCTTACGGTTGCGACGATCGCGATAGGCGTAGACGAGCGAATGGTCGACCTGCTCCTTGGCGTACTTGTAGCTCGACTTTTTAATCCCGAAGTAGCCACGAGCCTGCTCGAGGACCTTGCGCCGCTTCTTTCGCGCGTGGACGGAACGCTTAACACGGGGCATGGGTCTCTACCTCACCTCCCAAGCATCTTCTTGACAACGGCTGCCTGCGAAGCACCCAGCACCTCAGGCTTACGAAAGCCGCGCTTGCGCTTCTGAGTCTTCTTGCCGAGGATGTGGCTGCGCATCGCACGGCGGCGCACGACCTTGCCGCCCGCGCTGATCTTGAACTTCTTTTTCGCACCACTATGAGTCTTTTGTTTTGGCATCTTTCTCCTCGATACTTTGCGCCGGCGCCTCAGCGCCATCGGTCTCCTCGGCCACGACTTTTTTCGTAGCTACCGGGCTTTCGCTGCCCTTTGCCTCGGGCTCGCTTTTCGCTTTCTCTCCGGCGCTCTTCGTCGGCCCCAGCACCATGGTCATGTTCCTGCCCTCTAGCAGTGGATGAGACTCGATCACTCCGACCTCCTGCACATCCGCCGCGAGCCGCATGAGCAGGTCACGCCCCCGATCCGGATGGGTCGTCTCACGCCCGCGGAACATGATCGTGACCTTGACCTTCGCCTTCTGGTTAAGGAAGCGAACGACGTGCCCCTTCTTCGTCTCGTAGTCGTGCACGCCGATCTTCGGCCTTAGCTTTATCTCCTTGATGTGGATCTGCTGCTGGTGCTTGCGCGCGAGCTTGGCCTTCTGTTCTTCCGAATAGCGGTACTTGCCGTAATCCATCACACGGCAGACCGGCGGATCGGCGCCCGCGGCAATCTCGACGAGATCGAGATTCTTCGCGTAGGCATACTCCCGAGCCTCATCGGTGGTCTTGATCCCGATCTGCGATCCATCTGTGTCGATCAGACGGACGCGCGGAACACGAATACCGTCGTTGATACGAGCATGCGGAATCGACGGACGAGCGGGCTCATAACGTCGCCGAGGTCTCAACTGGCGCTCACCAAGCTAGGGCTTCCTCCTCTTTCAGAACGACAAAACCGCTGCAGGCAGCGGCTCCGTTCTTTTCACCAAACGACTTGGTTGAACCCCCGCCAGCTCTGGGCCGCGGAGGTGAGGGAACGGATGTGCCCCTACTTGCAGGCCGTAAATGTAGCCGATACGGAGCCTTTACGTAGGCGCGCGTCAAGAGCTGGGGATCAAAGTAAGCGAAGTCAGCTCGATCACGAGCTCGTGCAGGCTCTTGTGAGACTGGGCGCCGCCGCGCTCGCGCACCGCCAAATCGTCGGGCGATTCCTTATCGCCGTAGACCACCAGGCGAGGGATCTTTTCCAGCTCGGCGTCGCGGATTCGCTTGCTGACCGATTCACCGCGATCGTCCAGCTCGACGCGGAAGCCGGCGCCTCGCAGGCCCTCCACGATCGCGCGGGCCGCTTCTACATGCCCCTCCCCCACCGGCAGCACGCGCACCTGTACCGGCGCCAACCAAAGCGGCAGATCGCCACCGGTGTGCTCGAGCAGAATGCCGATGAAGCGCTCGAAGGAGCCGAGCAGAGCGCGGTGGATGACGAAAACGGGGTGCTCGCTGTTGTCGGCGCCGACGTAAGTTAGGCCGAAGCGGGCCGGCATCTGAGCGTCGAGCTGGATTGTCCCCATCTGCCAGGAGCGGCCGAGCACATCGGTGATGTGGAGGTCGATCTTGGGCCCGTAGAACGATCCCTCGCCGGCGCCGAGAGCGTAGGAGATGCCGTGGCGGTCGAGCGCCGCGCTGAGCTCGCTCTCGGTGAAGTCCCACTCCTCATCTGATCCGAGCTTGTTCGTGGGCCGTGTCGAGAGCTCGGCGCGGGGCTCGATTCCGAACAGGCTGTAGAGGTAGCGAAGGTATTCGAAACAGCCGTCCAGCTCCGCCGCAATCTGCTCCTTACTGCAGAAGATGTGCGCGTCGTCTTGCGTGACGTAGCGCACGCGCGTGAGCCCGTGCAAGGCGCCCGCCAGCTCGTTGCGGTGCAGCGGCGCCCCCTCCGCGTAGCGCAGCGGCAGATCTCGGTAGCTGCGTAGCTTGCTGCCGAAGAGCAGCATGTGGCCGGGGCAGTTCATCGGCTTGATGCCGTAGACATGCTCCTCGCCGATCGGGATCAGGAACATGTTCTCGCGGAACTTCTCCCAGTGGCCGGAGGTGACCCAGAGCGCCTTGTCGTAGATCAGCGGCGTCTTCACCTCCGAGTAGCCGCGGCGGGCATTCTCGCGCAGGCGCAACGCCTCGAGTTGGTTGAAGATCGTCATCCCCTTGGGATGCCAGAAGGGCGAACCGGGCGAGTGCTCGTCGAAATGGAAGAGGTCGAGCTGGGCGCCGAGCCGGCGATGATCGCGTCGCTTGGCCTCCTCGAGGC
>DATCCQ010000074.1:0-10929 GCA_036511185.1 Gaiellaceae bacterium | reverse complement strand
AGAGGTGCGGGTGGATGCGTTCGGGCTCCAGTCCGGCCACTCCGGCCAGGCGGCGCAAGATCAGGAAGGCGCCGGCCCGGGTGAGCGCGCCGCCGCGCGCGTTGAGAAACAGCTCGGGACGGGGGCGGCGCTCCAGATAGGGGCGTCCGCGCGCCTGGTAGCGGGTCAGCGCCCCGGCCGCCTGGCGCCCGATCGGCACGATCCGCTCCTTGTCGCCCTTGCCCAGGCAGCGCACGATGCGGTTCTCGAGATCTACGGCGGCCCGCTCCAGCCCAACTGCCTCGCTGACGCGCAAGCCGGCGCCGTAGAGCAGTTCCACCAGCGCGCGGTCGCGCAGGTCGCGCGGCCCGACGCCGCCGGCCGCCTCGATCAGCCGCTCGGCCTCGGACGGGGAGAGAGGATGGGGAAGATGCCGCTGCCGCCGCGGCGGTCGCAGCTCGGCGGCAGGATTGTCGCCGCGCGCCCCGATCAGCACGAGATGGCGGTAGAAGGAGCGCAGCGCGGCCAGCCGGCGCGCAACGGTTGCCGCCGATAGCCCACGCGAGCGAAGCTCGGCTAGATAGCGCTCCAGGTCGTCGGTAGTTGCCGTGCCGAGGGGTTTTTCGAGCACCTTGGCGGCGTCGGCCAGGTCGCGCCGGTAGGCCTCGACCGTCCGCTGCGAGCGGCGCGCCGCGAGCAGCGCGAGAAAGCCTTCGACCTCTTGTTCCATCGGACCGTTCTAGTTCGCCGCGGGGGTCGGTTTTCTTCTCCACGCCGGCAGCGCGATCGTGATGATCGGCGATGCCTACTAGACTGGATGCCCGTGCTCCAGGTAACCGGGCGTGTCCTTCTCATGATGTTCGCTATCGCGGCCTTGCTTTTCGTACTGCCTGCGTGCCCGTCGAGTTCTTCGACCTCCACCGAAACAACTGGCACGAAGACCGCGTCGCCTCGCTATCTAATGCTGGTAGACGCTAAGAATGGAGCGATCGATCGCGACTTCCCCGACGCGGACGCCCCCGTTTTCGCTGTCACTTCTGATGGGAACGGTGGCTGGTATATCGGCGGTCGCTTCGACTACGTTGGCCGGGTAGCTAGGAATGGCATCGCTCACATAAGAAGCGACGGTAGCCTTGATAGAGGTTTTGTTCCGGCTCTCCCCGGGGGCGCCATCGTCGAACAGGTTTTCTTTAGTAACGGCACCGTGTATGTCGGTGGTTCCGGGGCTTACGGACCCCGTGTTGATGCCCTGGATGCCAGAAGTGGCAAGCACCTTTGGTGGGTGTTGACGAGGAAGGGCAATATCAGCGGCCTTGCCGGTCAGAATGGACTCCTTTTTGTTAGCGGCAGCTTCTGGCATATCGGAGGAGCGATCCGTACCGGTTTCGCGGCGCTCGATGCGAGTAACGGTAAGCCGACATCCTGGAAGCTTCACCTTTCTCGCTACGGGGTCATTTCGCCCTCGTTTGGTCCGTTGGCGATTGCGGACGGCGCTGTTTACCTTGTCGGCGATTTCGGACGGATCAATCGCGTCAAGCGAGAGAATGGTCTCGCTGCGGTAAGTGCGAGAACAGGGAACCTGAAAGCCTGGTCGCCGCGCCGTTACAGGTGGGGCGGGGGCGCGATTGCGATCAGTGGCGACCAAGTCCTCTTAGGACCGAACTTCGCCGCATTTGATACCCGGACAGCCCGTCGCTACACATGGCCTAAACGTCTTATCGGCACTGTCAGCAGCTTTGCCGTGTCCGGCGACACGGTGTACATAGGCGGCGATGCCGACAACGGCTTCAAAGAAGCCGACGGTACGCCGGCGAAAAACCTGGTCTCAGTTGTCCTGCCAGAAGGAAGGTTCACAAACTGGCGGCCCAACCTAGGTAGGTGCACTGAGGTAGCTGCGATGGCCGCCTCCGGAGGAAAGGTGCTCGCCGCCGGCTTTTTCTCGCAGATCGCCTGTTCTTCCTAGGATGAGTGATCACGAGCGCGGGTGCGCTCGGTCATAAACCCTTCTCAACCGCCGCGCATCCACATGGCTGTACACCTGCGTGGTTGAGAGCGAACTGTGCCCGAGTAGCTCCTGGATCACTCTCAGGTCGGCGCCGCCTTCGAGCAGGTGGGTGGCAAACGCGTGGCGCAGGCGATGGGGGTGGCGGACGAGGCGGCGTAGCGTGCTGGTGTCGAGGCGGCGACCACTCTGCGAGATGAAAAACGCGTTCTCGGCGCCGCGCGCCAGCTTGGGCCGGGCATCGTGCAGGTAGCGGCCAGTCCAGGCGGCTGCTTCTTCGCCCAGCGGAACGACTCGTTCCTTACCGCCCTTACCGCGGACGTGCACGGTCTCGTTCTCGAAGTCCACGTCGGCCAGATCGAGCCCGACCGCTTCGGCGCTGCGCAGGCCGGCCGAGTAGACCAGCTCGAGCAGGGCGCGGTTGCGCAGGGCGAGCGGACCTTTGCCTTCGCTCGCTTTTAAGAGGTCGTCGACTTCGTTGGGGCGCGGCGTCTCGGGCAGGTGGAGCGAGTGGCGCGGCTTGAGCGCCAGCTCGGGCACGCGGGCGGCGCCGAGCGCGAAGCCGATCAGCCCGCGCACCGCCGCCAGCTTGCGCGCGATGGTGCGCTCGGAGAGGCGGCTCGGTTGCCGTCCGGGGTGAGCCGCGCCAAGCTCCGAGGCGTAGAGGGCAAGCAGGCGCCCGTCCACCGTCTCCAGCGCCGCGCTCTTGCGGGCCAGGAAGTCGGCGAACTCGTTCAGGTCGCTGCGGTAGGCGCGCCGGGTCGCCTCCGAGAAGGACGGGGAGGCGAGAAAGCGGTCGATGGTTCGGTTCAGATCCACCTCTGCTGATTCGCCGTTGGGGAGCAAAACCCGCCCGTGGACCGTGCGCGATATGGAGCCTTGTCTTCGTTCGCTAGGACACCTCTCTCTACGCCCTCCACCGAGCCACCCGCCCGCGGGGTCGTCTGAAGTTACCGTCTCGCCGTGGCGCGAAACGCACTGCTGTGTGCCGGTTCTGTGTCGAATGGGTGAGCCGTCTACCCTGTGCCGGCGCGGTGGAGTAAGCGCCACGTACCATGCCGGAGATGTCGCGAGGCAGAAACCTGACCAAAGCACTACTCGTGCTTGCGGTAGCGCTGGTCGCCGCGGCGCTGCTCGCCAACTCCGGCTCGCCCGTTAGCGCGGCCGGCTCACCGCTGGTGGTCATCGATCCGGGGCACGACCTCTACGGCAACTCGGCTACCGAGCCGATCGGGCCGGGCTCCAGCACGAGGAAGATCAAGGACGGCGGCGGCGCGCGCGGCGTCGTCTCGGGCAAGCCGGAGGCGGTCATCAATCTCGCCGTCTCCAAACGCCTGGCGGCGCTGCTCAAAGGAGCCGGAGTTCGTGTCGTGATGACGCGCACCACGACGAGTCACACCTCGATGGGTAACGTCGAGCGCGCCCAGATCGCCAACCGGCTGCACGCCGCCGCTCTAGTGCGCGTGCACTGTGACGGCTCCACCTCGGGCGCAACCGGCACGCACACCCTCTATCCCGCCTACCGCGCGGGCTGGACGAGTGACATCTACAAGTCGAGCCTGAGACTGGCCAAGCTGGTGCAGGCCGGGCTGGTCGGTTCGCTTGGCTTTCCCAACCGCGGTCTCGATCCGCGCTCCGATATCACGGGCTTCAACTGGGCGGACGTGCCGGTGATCCTGCCCGAGCTTGGGTTCCTCACCAACGCCGCTGAAGATCGTGTGCTGGCCAGCAGCACCGGCCAGCAGGAGGCGGCTGTTGGCATGTGCCGCGGCATCCTGCGCTTCCTCGGGCGCTCGCCCGCGAGCTGCGGCTGAACGCGCTCAGGCGCGAGGGGCGCCCGAGCAGGCAACCGCCAACAGGAAGGGCCCGCCGAAGTGGGCCCAACTCAGGGAAAGCCTGAGCACCCTACGAGCTACTCTTCCAGGCGCTCTTGCAGCCCCGTGAACTGACTGCGCAGGCGCGCCGGCAACCGGTCGCCGAACTGGGCGAAGTGCCTCTCGATGTCCGGCACTTCCGCCCGCCAGGCATCAACGTCCACGCGCAGCAACTCGCGGATATTCTCCGGCGGGAGGTCAAGTCCGGTCAGGTCGAGGTCGCTACCTGCGGGGAGATAGCCGATAGGAGTCTCCTCGGCTCCCGCTTCGCCCTCCACGCGCTCGCACATCCAGGCAAGTACGCGGCTGTTGTCGCCGTAGCCCGGCCACAGCCATTCACCGTCGGCTGTCTTGCGGAACCAGTTGACGTAGAACATGCGGGGGGCCTTGTTGCCCAGCCGGTCGCCCATGTCGAGCCAGTGCTGGAAGTAGTCGGCCATGTCGTAGCCGCAGAAGGGCTGCATGGCGAAGGGGTCTCGGCGCAGCTTGCCTACTTCGCCGATGTTGGCTGCGGTTGTTTCGGACGAGGCTGTCGCTCCCAGGAAGACGCCATGATCCCAATCGAGCGCCTCGGTCACCAGAGGAACGACGCCGCTGCGCCGACCGCCGAAGATGAAGATGTCGATCGGCACTCCCTCCGGCTTTTCCCAATCGGGGCTGATGATGGGACATTGCTCGGCAGGAGCTGTGAAACGGGCGTTGGGATGCGCGCCGGGATTACCGCCGGGAGACCAATCATGGCCCTTCCAGTCGATCCCGTGCGCCGGGGCCGGCTCGCCTATTCCCTCCCACCAGACGTCGCCGTTGTCGGTGAGCAGGCAATTGGTAAAGATCGAGTTCTCCTTGCAGGTCTCCATCGCCATCGGGTTCGACTCGTACGAGGTGCCCGGAGCGACGCCGAAAAAGCCCGACTCCGGGTTAACGGCGTAGAGGCGGCCGTCGGGACCGATCTTCATCCAGGCGATGTCGTCGCCGATGCACTCCGCTTTCCAGCCGGGGATGGTCGGTTGGAGCATCGCCAGGTTGGTCTTGCCGCAGGCGGAGGGGAAGGCAGCGGCGATGTGATACCGCTTACCCTCGGGGCTGATCAGTCGCAGGATCAGCATGTGCTCGGCCATCCAACCCTCACGTTTGGCCATCGCCGAGGCAATGCGCAGGGCGAAGCACTTCTTGCCCAGGAGCGCATTGCCGCCGTAGCCAGAGCCGAACGACCAGATCAAGTTCTCCTCGGGAAAGTGGCTGATGTATTTCTGCTCCATCGGCGCGCAGGGCCAGGGAACGTCCTGGAGCCCGGGCTCCAGCGGCGCACCGATCGAGTGCAGGCAGGGCACGAACTCGCCGTCTTCTCCAAGCGCCTCGACTACTTCGGCGCCGACGCGGGTCATGATCTGCATGTTGCAGACGACATAGGGGCTATCGCTGATCTCGACGCCGGTCTTGGCCATCGGCGAACCCAGCGGGCCCATCGAGAAGGGGATGACGTACATCGTGCGTCCACGCATGCAGCCCTGGTAGAGGTCGAGCATCGTGCGCTTGAGCTCGTCTTCGGCAACCCAGTTGTTGGTGGGGCCTGCCTCGGCTTTGCTCGGCGTGCTGATGTAGGTGCGGTCCTCGACGCGGGCCACGTCGCTGGGATCGGAGCGGAACAGGAAACAGTTCTTGCGCTTCTCGAGCGGGATGGCGGCGCCGCTGGCGACCATTTGCGCCATAAGCAGGTCGAACTCGGCCTTGCTCCCGTCGCACCAATGGATTGCATCGGGCTGGCAGAGCGTGGCCACCTCTTGTACCCATTGCCGTAGTTTCCGGTTCTTCGCCTCGTAAGCCATGAATCTCCTCAAGTGTTGGGGAAATCGGAGCCCGTACACAGACGGGGCAGTTTGATCGCTTTCCTCGGCCTCTCGGTCTCGAGTCTGCTCGATTATCCCTTCGTGGTAACTGAAGCGGCCGGCGGTTGCCCGCTTTCTACCTGCCTCGCTCCCGAAGGAAGCCCCATTTATATCAACAGCGGCAGACCGAACATGAGCTGTCGGGACTACGCGGGGGTTGATTGTGTACGGTCTCCGGACGTGGATAGCTCTCACGACGTGCTCGTAGTAGGCGCCGGTTGCGCCGGTATGCGCGCCGCCATCGAGGCGCACGACGCGGGCGCCGAGGTCGCTCTGGTCTCCAAGCTGCATCCGACCCGCAGCCATTCGGGCGCGGCGCGGGGTGGCATCAACGCGGCGCTCGGCAACGCCGGTGAAGACAGCCCCGAGGCGCACGCCGCCGACACGGTCAAGGGCTCCGACTACCTGGGCGACCAGGACGCGATCGAGCTGTTCTGTAACGAAGCGCCCGGCGACATCTACCAGCTCGAGCGCTGGGGCGCCCTGTTCGACCGAGACGCCGAGGGAAGGCTGGCGCAGCGGCCCTTCGGCGCCGCCGGAGCGCCGCGCACCGTCCATGCCGCCGACGTCACCGGCCACGTGCTGCTGCAGCTTTTATACGAGCAGCTGTTGGCGCGCGAGATCCGGGTATACGAGGAGTACTTCGTCTGGCGCCTGGTGATCGGCGAAAAGGGCTGCGAAGGCGTGCTGGCCTGGGATCTGGCGCGCGGAGGCGTGAAGGCGCTGGCGGCCAAGGCCGTCGTACTGGCTACCGGCGGCTCCGGGCGCGTCTACCGCGGCTCCACCAACGCCCATGCCTGCACCGCCGACGGCATGGCAATGGCGCTGCGCGCCGGGCTGCCGCTCGAGGATCTGGAGTTCATGCAGTTCCACCCGACGACGCTCCATCCCAGCGGCCTCTTGGTGACCGAAGCAGTACGCGGCGAGGGCGGTTATCTGCTCAATTCGGGCGGTGCGCGCTTCATGCGCCATTACGCGCCCGAAGCGATGGAGCTGGCCAGCCGCGATGTGGTCGCCCACGCCGAGCAGACCGAGATCGACGAGGGGCGTTCAATTGGCGGTTCGCTGCTGCTCGACCTGCGCCACTTCGGGCCCGAGAAGATGCGCGAGCACTTCCACGGCACGCGCGATATGGCGCTCACCTACGCCGGCATCGATCCTCTCGAGCAGCCGCTTCCGGTGCGGCCGGGCGCCCATTACCACATGGGCGGCGTGGCAACCGATCTGGACGGGCGCACAGAGGTCGAGAACGTCTTCGCCGCCGGCGAGGTGGCCTGCGTCTCGCTGCACGGCGCCAACCGGCTGGGCGGCAACTCGCTGATGGAGACGATCGTCTTTGGGAGGAGGGCGGGGCGCGCCGCCGCCGAAGAGGCGCTGAAGAAAAGCGACCGCGCAGCGCTTGGGCCGGGCGCTCAGGTCGACGGCGAGCGGGAGTTGGCGCGCCTGCTCGAGCGCCGTAAAGGCGAGCGGCCGCGGGCGATCCGCGATGAGCTCGGCACATCGATGAACGAGAACTTCGGCGTCTTCCGCGAAGAGGGAAAGATGCGCCGCCAGCTCGAGCTGCTGGAAAACCTGCGCGAGCGTTATGAAGAAGTGCTCGTCGAGGATACGGGTCGAGTCTGGAACAGCGACCTCACCCAGGTGCTGGAGCTCGGCTTCCAGCTCGATCTGGCCGTCTGCATGGTCAGCGCCGGGCTGGAGCGGCGCGAGAGCCGCGGCGCCCATTCCCGGCCCGCCGACTTCCCCGAGCGCGACGACCAGAACTTTCTCAAGCACTCGCTCGTGCGCTGGTCGAAGGACTGGCTCGATCTCTCCTGGAAGCCCGTGACGATCACGAAATGGCAGCCGCAGAAGAGGACATACTAATGCAGGTTCGCCTCCAGATCCAGCGCTCCGATCCGGCCACGGAAGAGACGCGGCTGCAGCTCTACCAACTCGATCAGGTGCGCCCGGCCGCCACGCTGCTCGACTGCCTGGAGCAGATCAAGGACGAGCAGGACGGAACGCTTGCCTTCCGCCGTAGCTGCCGCGAGGGAATCTGCGGCTCCTGCGCGGTGAGAGTCGACGGGAAAACGGCGCTTGCCTGTCGCACCCCGGTGGCCGAGCTGGTCGCCGGAGGCCGGCTGCCGACCATCGCCCCGATCGGGAACCTGCCCGTCGTACGCGATCTCGTCGTCGAAATGGAGCCGATGTGGCAGAAGATGCGCTCTGTCCGACCCTTCCTGCGGCCGACTTCCGACGCTCCCGACGACGGGCGCGAGACCGTCGTTCCGCCCACCCTGATGGCAGCCGTGCGTAAGGAGGCGCTCTGCATCAACTGCGGCGCCTGCGTCTCGGAGTGCGACGTGATGAGCGTGAGCCCCGAGTTTCTCGGGCCGCACGCCCTGGCCAAGGCCTGGCGCCTGGTCGGCGATCCGCGCGAGGAGCAGAACGCGCCGCGGCTGAAAGAATTGAGCGGCCGGCACGGCATCTGGGAGTGCACACGCTGCTATCTCTGCAACGAGCGCTGCCCCAAGGGAGTCGATCCGCGCGACGCGATCGCCAAGCTCGGCGCCGAGGCCTTCGTGGCCGGTGTCGTTCGCGACCGCGGCGCCCGGCATGCCAAGTGGTTCGTGACCTCGGCCCGTACTACCGGCTGGTTGCGGGAGAGCGAGCTAGTCGTGAAGACGCTCAACATCGCCGTCTTGGTAACCAAGATCCCGCTCGGCCTGCGCCTCTTCCGGCGCGGCAAGGCGCCGCTACCGCTGCCGCGGCACAAGGCGGCCGACCTCGCTCCGGCGCGCGAGCTGCGGCGCATCGTGGCCGGGCAGGATCGACGCGGAGCACAAGGCATCGTTCAGGGCGAGCGGGTGCTGGAGCGCATCGAGCGCGTCCGCGTGCCCGAAAAGCCGGCGCCCGAGGTTGAGGACTTCTGATGCGCCGCGTCGCCTACTACAAGGGCTGCCTGGCCCGGCTCTCGGCGCGCGAGCTCGATAGCTCGACCAGGGCTCTGGCGCCCAAGCTGGGGCTGGAACTGGTGGAGCTGGAGTCGGTCACCTGCTGCGGCGCCGGCGACATCCAGACCGCCGACCCCGACTACGCCCTGCACCTGAACGCGCGCATCCTGGCCGAGGCCGAGCACGCCGGCCTGGACACGATTCTCACCGTCTGCAACGTCTGCACGCTCAATCTCAGGCAGGCGGCCTGGCAACTCGGCGACGAGGAACTGCGCGCGCGCGTGAACGAGAATCTGGAGCGTGCGGGCGCTAAAACGTATTCCGGCGGCGTCGAGGTGACGCATCTGCTCTGGCTGATCGCGCGCGGCGAAGGGCTCGAGCGCCTGAAGAAGATCGCCCTGAAGAAGCTGGACGGGCTGCGTGTGGCGCCCTTCTACGGCTGCCAGCTGCTTCGTCCCTCGAAGTTGATGGGCTTCGAGGATCCCGACCGACCCAGCTCGCTGGAGGCCGTGATCGAGGCCTGCGGCGGCGTGCCGGTGGACTATCCGGCCAAGACACTCTGCTGCGGCTTCCCGATCCTGCTGGCCCGCGAGAAGACGTCAATGGCCGAGCTGGCGCGACCGCTCGAGCAGGCGCTGGAGGCGGGGGCCGAGGCGATGGTCACCTCCTGTCCGCTCTGCCATCTCTCGCTCGACGCCTGGCAAAAGAGCCTGGAGCGCACACGGGGCAAGAAGATCGGTCTGCCCATCTTCCATCTCTCTCAGATGATCGCGTTGGCCGTGGGAATCGAGCCCGCGCAGCTCGAGCTCAAGCGCCACCTTGTCCCGATGGGGCCGCTGCTCGACAGGCTGGCCTCGCCGCTGGAGGGTGGGCGATGATCTGGCTTCTAGCTGCGCTCGTTCTACTGCTCTTGACCGCGCTCGGCTGGGGCGTCTTCGAGGCCGGCTGGGTGCGGCTGGTGGAGCTGGAGGCGCCCATCCCGGGCTTGCCGAAAGAGCTGGACGGCCTGCGCATCGCCCATATCGGCGATTTCCATCTCGGCTTTCGCTCGCGCGGGCGGCGGGCGGTAATACAAGCCGTTGACTGGGTCAACGAGCGCAAGCCCGACCTGGTGCTGGTGAGCGGCGACCTGCTTTCGCACCCGCGCGGCGAGGCCGAGCTCAGGCGCCTGCTCGCGAGGCTCGAGAACTGCTTCGTCGTTCTCGGCAACCACGACTTCGCCCTCTCGCGCGATCCCTTCTCGCGGCTTTCGGCCGTGCACGAGCTGGAGCCCGCGACGCTGCTTTTCGACGAGGCGCGCAACATCCGGCTGCGTGGCAAGCAGGTGCAGATCGTGGGCGTCGATCCGCGTAGCTACGACGCCAAGAAGGCCGCACCGCAGCTTCTTGCCGATCCGCAGGCGGCGCTGCGGATCTGCCTCTGCCACTTCCCCGGTATCGCCAGGCGCATGCCGCCGGGGTCTTTCGACCTGATCTGCGCCGGTCACCTCCACGACGGCCAGATCGCGCTTCCCTATCCGGGCGGAAAGATCCGTTTCGCGCACCCGCGCAACCGTCAGGGCAGGGGCCTCGTGCGCCGCTCGAGCGGCCTCTTACATCTCTCCCCGGGGCTCGGTACGACCTTCCTTCCCTTCCGCATCTTCGCCCGTCCTGAGGCGACCGAGCTACATCTGCGATCCCGAGATCACATCCCCACCGAGATAAGCTCTAATTAATGGACGGACAGGCGCTTATCTCGCCGGAGGTGCTTGCCCGCTACGCGGCCGATGCCGCGAGCGAGGTCGAGGGAGTTCGCCGCGTCATCACCGGGCACCTGCGTCGACAACCAGGCGTGCGTGTCCGCGTCGGTGAGGACGGAGTGCATTTCCAGGTACCGGTGGTGCTGGAGTACGGCATGCCTATCAAGCCGGTCGCGCGCGAGTTGCAGCGGCGTGTGCGCCGCTATTTGAAGGTAATGGCCGACGTCGATCCGGCCGCCGTCGAGATCGTCGTCGCCCAGGTAGAGCCCGGGCAAGAATGAGCCCGCGTCTGGAGCCGCTGACGCGCGGGACGCTGGCCAGTGCTCCTTCTATCTGTCACGGCTGCGTCTGGTGGCAGGGACGCGGCGACAAATCGGTCGATAAGAAGCGCTGGATCGATCTGGCCGAGGAGAGCTGGGGCGCCTGGGGGATGGTCTACTTCGATGACGACGAGCGCCTGCTCGGAGTCATACAGTACGGGCCGGCATTCCTGTTTCCGCGCTCGCAGAAGCTC
>DATCCQ010000073.1:0-11283 GCA_036511185.1 Gaiellaceae bacterium | reverse complement strand
TGACGACGGCACGGCTACCGTGCGCGCCTCGCGCCTGCGCGAAACGACGAGCAGTGTCAGCGGCGTGAACCCGACGAGGTAGAGCGCGAGCACCCATACCGCCGTGCCGAGCCCGGCGGCACCGTTCCCGTCGTAGAAGGTGAGCGAGCGCCCCCCATCGGTCATCCGCCGCCGCGGCAGCCAATCGCCGAGGAAGCGGAAGAAGCGCGGCAGTGTCTGGGCCGAATAGACGCCGCCCGACGAGGGCACGGCGAAGAGGATCGTCACCAGAACGGCGGCGATCCGTTTTTCGAAATCGAGGCCATTGGCGTGGGTGCAACCTGTTACGAGACGGTACCGAATCGTAAGTCCAGCGCGCGCCCGCCGCAATCAACAGCGCAGAAAGCTCGGCCGGATTTTCGAATACGAATCCGGGCCTCTTTCGTTTGATAGCCGAAAATGCGAGAGCGCCGTCGCCGGCGCTCTCGCTTCGATCCAAGTAAAGGGTCGCTCGCTCTAGCTGACCCGTTTGTACGAGTAGCAGGCTTTATTCACCTTGTTATCGCAGGAGAGCTTCATCTGCGTAGAACTCACGACGATCCTTACTCTCGCCTCAGGCGCCTTCCAGTACTTCGAGCAGTTCGTTCCGGCTGCTCCCGCGCCTCCACGTCTGACGTGCCAGTACCGGTACGCAACCCTGTAGATGTTGCCGCTCTTCAGGTAGTAGCGATCTACAGCGTCGCCCTTGCGCACCAGGCAACCGTGCTTTGTCTTGTGCGGAGTCATGCTTCGCTCTTCGAAGCCGCCCGCAATTTTGACCCACTTATAGAGCCGGCTGCCCAGCCGCCAGAGACCAACCGGCGTTGCCGGACCGCCGACCGCCTTGATGATCATCCCCTCGACGATATCGACGAGCTTGCTGCCGCCGTCCTTGGCTGCTCCAATTGGGTAGCCGGCCGCGGCGAGCGATTGATAGCAAGTGAGAAGAGTTCCCGTAGATGTCGAACCCTGACTGACCATTAGAAGAGTGACTCCGGATGCTTTCAGGGACGCCAGGACGGTCGCGGTGTTGAGACCATGGGGATCCGCAGTCGTGTCGGTGCAGCCCGCGAAACCGGCTGTCGCTGCGCCGTGAGGCTCGGAATCGCTGATGACAACGAGAATTCGCCGTGACCCGGCTCTCCAACCGACGGTATTGGTGGCATCGATCGCATTCAGAAAGACGAGGTTGTGCGCCTCTGCGTAGTCGCCGCCGCCGTCGGCCGAGAGTCCATCGATGGACGTGTCGATCGCCGTTGCGCTGTTCGTCATCGGCTGCATGACCTGGTACTCAGGCGTATCGCCGGAATCCCTGAACTGAACGACCGCGAAATTGGCGGTCGAGTAGCGGGCTCGGATATCCGTGACCAGACTCTTGGCGTCTGCCTGAGCCTGAGTGATCGAGTAGGCCATGCTCCCGGTTGTGTCGATCGCGATCTCTACGTCGAGCGTCACCGCTTTACTGGCTGCGCGCGGTGCTGTCGTGCCCGTCGAGCCCGCGAGTACGGCCCCGACGAGGAGAACGCAGGCCAGCAGCCCGCCTCTCGCTCGTTTCGTACCCGTCATTGCCGTGCCTCCTTCGTATTGATTTCTCATGCCTTGTTATAAGCCGCCCATGAGACGTCTACGCCCGCGTTCACACCGGCGCTGATCAGTAAACGTCTGGATGCCGCGAAAATTTTGTGCAAAGGGGCTAATGGACGCAGTTCCTATCTCGCGGATCGTACTTCAGTGGAGGAGCAATTTGAATACCCTTTTCTGGCATCCAAACTCCCGGCTGCTGCGTACTGCGGACGGCTCGAAATCGAGCCCAAAGACGGTCGGAGGGGCGCGCCGGATGCAAGGCAACCACCCTCGTTCGGCGTATTGCGCTATTCGCCTACAGTCTTCACTATTAGCGGAATGCCCGTCCGCGCTAAGTTCGTTGCCTCATCCGTTGCGATCGCAGGATCACTGGCTCTTCTCTTCGCCGGGGGCGTCTCTGCGGATGCCGTGGCGCAGGTCGTGGGCTCGCCCTCCGCTCGGGCAGCCCAACTTCCGTCCGGCGCCAGAGCCTCGGGCAAGATCCGCGCGCATCTGAGCAAGACGAGCTTCAGCGCCGCCGAGGCGAGCAAGGTCAAGCTCGTCTACAGCTTCGCTCCGGCGAGCAAGCACTTCTCCTACCAACTTCTGACGCAAACAGGAACCAGTTGGGTGAAGCTGCGAGCGGTTGCGCGCACGGGGCTCTTTAGCGGCTCTGTCACCAAGACGGTGAAATCCATCTTCGGCAGCAAGCCTGTTGCCGCCGCCCGCTACCGGCTCGAGCTCGGCGCCGATGCGAACCGCGTGCGACTTGGTTTCAGAATCGTGGCGAGCGTTGCCGGTCCCGCCAAGCCGACGAAGACCGTGAAGCTAATTTTCATTCATCATTCCACCGGCCAGAACTGGCTGGCCGACGGCAACGGCAACCTGGGTATTGCGCTCAAGAACAACAACTACTTTGTCAGCGATACCAACTACGGTTGGGGGCCGGACACGATCGGTAGCAGTACGGATACCGGTCACTGGTACACGTGGTTCCGCGGGCCGAAGAGCGCTACCTATATGCATGCCCTGTATACGGAGTTCGGTCAACACTCCAGTTACACGCGCCTTTCTTCGGATCCTGATCCGAGTCGCGAAAACGAGATCATTATGTTCAAGTCGTGTTTCCCGAACTCGGCAATCAGCGGCAACCCCAATGACGCCGCCAAGACGGGGAGCAATCCTCTGCGTGGCAACAGTGGGCCACTGACCGTCGCCAACGCCAAGTGGATCTATAACGACATCCTGACCTATTTCGCCGCCCATCAGGACAAGTTGTTCGTCCTGATAGTTCCGCCGCCGCTGGCCGAGGGAGATACGACCGCTGCGCAAGCCGCCAACGCTCGTGCAGTCGCGAATTGGTTGGTGACAAAATGGCTTGCGGTCTATTCGCACAATAATGTCGTTGTATTTGATTTCTACAACGTTCTAACCAGTAACGGCGGTAACGCGAACACGAACGACGCCGGGCAAGAGAGCGGGAACCACCATCGCTGGTGGAATGGGAGCGTTCAGCACATTACGACCGGCTCTAGCAACTTCCTTACCTATCCAACGGGAGATAGCCATCCCTCACAAGCGGGGAATCGCAAGGCAACCGAAGAGTTCGTGCCTTTGCTCAACTACTACTACCATCGTTGGGCCGATAGCAAGTAGTGCACCGAAGCGATCGCTCGCGCGCTGGAACGTTTCACGTCGAGCGGGTCGCGAGGGCGGGTAATCAAACTCCTTGCCCTCTCGCTTGTCTCGCGCAGCAAATTGCAAAGGCAGCTCGTCCGAGCGATAAGGATACTCCCCAAACGGTATGGAGTATGCTCGAGCCTGGAACGCAAGAAATAACTAGGTATTCATATTCCTGAGTTGCAGTATCTCCTGGTAGCGCGAACGCGCCGAATATCGCTTGCGAGCTTTCACTGTGAGCGACGCAATCATCTATATAGCCGCGAAGGTGACTCTTTCCCTGCCCTCGCCCAAGCGCATCGGCGGACGGCTCGATCAGTTACGAGGCGAAGAAGTGTTTCTTTGAAAGAGGAACGACTCAGTAGCCGGCTTCGATAACATAATCTGCGGCGAACAACTAAACGCCGACTAATAACTAGAGATATATCGAGGTGCGCTATAGGCGATATTCCGATTGGCACGCGACAAATATTGAGAGCGAGAGGCGCGCGGGAGTCGAGATCGGAAAAGGCTATTCACTATAAATTCGAGAGTACGATCTCGCTAGGAAGTGCCTCTACTGCTCCGAACCGTTCGGTCGAGCGCGCCGCGATAGTCACTGCGAGCGGTAACGCTTCCGCCGCCGCGCCCGCATCAAAGGCCGAGCCGGCGAGTGCGGCCACGAGAACGCCAAGCAGTGCGTCGCCGGCGCCGGTGGTGTCCACGGCTTTCGCAGGCACGCCCTTAACACTCGCCTGAGCTTCGCCGCGCATCAGCGCGCCAGCGGCGCCGAGTGTGACGACAACGACACGGGCGCCAAGTTGAGCGCAGAGCACTTCGGCCGCGCGCGCGGGATCGTCCTCACCGCTCAGTAGCCGCGCCTCCTCGTGATTGACCTTGACGAGGAAGGCGCCGGCACAGAGCTGAAGCACCACATTTACCGCCTGAGCAGGGCTTTCCCATCGACTGAGGCGCAGATTAACGTCGACGATCAGAGGCTTGTCTGACTCGAGCGCCAGCTCGCGAGCGCGTAGCGAGATCGCTAGCTCGCGCTCGCCGAGGAGAGTGTTGGAACCGAGCTCGAGCGCGCTGGAGGCCGACACGGCGTCCTCGAGCTCCGGCTCGAGCGCTTCCAGCGCCGGCTCGATTCCCTGCCCGTAGATCAGAAAATCGGGCACGCCCAGCCCGTCGATCACATCGAAGGCGACTCCCGTCTGCACGGCGGGCACGCGCTTCCACCAGCGCAGGTCGATCTTCTCCGCCCGCAGGCGATCCTCGAGCCAGCGGCCCCAATGATCGTCACCGGCGCCGCCTGCGAGAGCAACTGCGGCGCCGCAGCGCGCAGCGACGATGGCCGCGTTAGTCGGCGCACCGCCACAGTGCGGTACGAAGGAATCAGCCTCTGACCAGCTCTCGGGCGGGCGCTCGCAGATCAGGTCGACGAGCGTCTCGCCGAGAAAGAGAACGGGCTCGGACACAAGCCTGAACGTTAAGGCCTGCTCATGACGACGCCCTGCCCGTCTCGGAGAAAGTGCGAAATGCAGGCAAATAGTGGTCGCGAACGTTCCGATGGTTGATCAGCCGCAAGGAATCCTTACAGTGAGAGAAAAGTAAGGAACTACGGTGGATGTCGTGTCGCACATAACGAGCAAGGGCCAACTGACCGTGCCCAAGGCAGTCCGCGACGCCCTGAGGCTGAAGGAGGGTGACCGGGTTGTGTTCCGGGTTGCCGGTGAGCGCGCCGAGCTGGCGCGCACGGCCGACCTGCTCGAGCTGGCCGGCGCGGTCTCGGTCCTGGCACAGCCGGCCGAGGGCTCGACCGGCTGGGACGAAGTACGGCGGCAACTCCGCCGGACACGAGCAAGGCAGAAGAAGTGAAGGCCGTTCTCGACACCAACGTGCTCGTGCGACACCTGACGGCTGATCCGCCCGAACAGGCGAAGCGGGCGACCGCATTCCTCGCCGACGCCGAGGAGCTACTGCTCTCCGACATCGTCGTCGCCGAGCTCGTCTACGCGCTCGATACGGTCTACCGCGTCGAGCGCGCACGGATTGCCGAGCTGCTGCGGGCCGTGATCGCTTTTCCGGCCATCGTTGTCCTCGACGAGGCGCTGCTATTGAGAGCGCTCGAGCTATACGAGCAAGAGAAGCTCGACTTCGTTACCTCATATCTTGCAGCCAGCGCCGAGCGAAGCGGCGTCGGCGCGGTCGCGTCCTTCTACCGCTCGCTCGAGAGGATCGAATCGGTGCAGCTGGTCGAGCCGCGCTAGGGCGAATTCGTGCCGTGAGACTACGCGCCTCGTCCGCAGCGCGGATTCCCGATGCCGAGCGCCTCATTGACCACCCACCACCCCAGAGAGCGGAGCGGAATGAAGACCCGTCGATTGGGTGCGATCGGTGAGTGCGAGGCTAGGACGCAGTGTCGCGTTCGTAGCCGGTGGCTACGGATGCGACCGAGGACGAAGCATCGCGCCATCGAGCGCGGCCAAGCGGTGGAGCACTTCGTTCCGCTCCGCGCTCAAACAAACCCTCCCACGGGGCGGGGAATGGTATCGTCGGATTCGCGAACCCGGGCTAGTCCACGAAGTAGGCGTGGTCGCAGCAGTCGTCGCCCTGCATCAGCGTCTTCGTGCGCTGGAAGCGGATCGGCGGATCGAACGCGTCGACAACGTAAAGGTCGGTCGCGCAGACCGTGCGAAGGAACCAGTCCGCCGAGTCTCCGCCCAGACGGGCGGCGAGCTCGGCGTGCGGGCAGTGCGTGACGCAAAACTGAAGGCCGTCGGAACGGCGCTCGGAGCTGAACTCGAAGCCGAGCTCGGGCAGCGGCTCCCAGAGCAGGCGCACGAGGTCTTCGAGCGAACTGCCCTCCTCGCGCACCAACCCGGCCCAGTAGGCGCGGGTCTCATCCCCGCAGATCTTCCCCAGCAAAGCGTGAACGCGCTCGCGCCCGAAACGCTCGGCCGCGGCATCGAGCGCGGCGATCTTTCCTTCGCCCGGCTTCGCCTCGAGCCAGGCCGGGACGAGTGAGTCGAACAGCTCGCGCTCGCCCGACGCGAAGTCGTGCGCCTCGGCCTTCTCGGGCTGGAACCAGAAGTCGAGCCAGTCGAGCAGCTTTTTCCACTGCTCGGCGCAGGAGTTTGCCTGGTCGTTCATCGAATCGGGATTGGCCACGTCCGAGTCCTTTCCGTTGGGCTGCCGAGAGCCGGCCCAAGTCTCGTACTTGGAACCGGCTCTCTATTCTGCCGCTCGCCTCGGCGGAGCGAGCTTTCAGCGGCCGAGGATGCCGTCGATCTCGGCGATTTGCTCGGGCGTCAGCGGGCCGAGTTGCATGGCGCCGGCATTCTCCTCGGCCTGTGCAGCCGTTTTCACGCCGGGGATCGGGACGGTCTTCTCGCTGCGGCCCCAGATCCAGGCAATCGCGCCCTGAACGAGCGAGCGTCCGTTCGAAGAGAGGATCTCGCGCACCGAGTCGAGCTTGGCCAGCCATTCCGGCCGCGGGGCACCGTTCTCGTCGAAGACCGCCACCCATTCGATTCCCGAGGCGCGGAAGTCGTCGGGCGAGACGCGCGCGTCCTTCGTGTACTTGCCGCTCAGGAAGCCCATCGCCAGCGGATTGCGATTGATGCCGGCGAGGTTCTCGCGCTCGCACAGCGCGATCATCTCGGCGCTGTCTTCGAACACGTTCAGGTTGTGCTGGATGGCTGTGTAGCCAGGTCTGGCCAGCCAGCGCTCGCCGCGCGAAACGTCGTCGGTGCTCCAGCAGTAGGCGCGAATCAGGCCTTCGCTCACCAGTTCATCCAGGACTTCTGCGACCGCGTCGGACGCGCTCAGCTCCAGATCTCCGATATGCAGCTGGTAGAGGTCGATGTAGTCGGTTCCGAGCCGACGCAGTGAGGCTTGGCAGGCGCTGCGGACATAGTCGGGCGAGGCATTCGAACCGTGCGAGCGGCGGCTGCCGTCGTCCTCGAACGTCCAGCCGAACTTGGTCGCGATGACTACGCGATCGCGGTCTTTGCCAAGCGCCTGACCGAGGACGTGCTCGCTGTGCCCGGCGCCGTAGGAGTCGGCCGTGTCGAAGAAAGTGACGCCGCAGTCGAGGCCGCGCCGGATCGCCGCGACCGAGTTGCTGTCGTCGATCTTCCCCCAGCCGAACTCCGTGCCGTCCTCCCAGACCACGCCGCCGCCGATTGCCCAGCAGCCCAGCCCCATTGCGCTGACCTCAATGCCCGAGCGTCCGAGTGTGCGCTTCATCGCCACTTACTCCATCTCCGTTTCTTGAGTTTTGAATGCTTTCTATCAACCGGCGCGCAGGATCTCGGCGACCTCGTTCATCTGGGCGGGAGTGAGCGGCCCGAGCTCGAGCGCGCGGGCGTTCTCCTCGGCCTGCTTGACGCTTTTGAAGCCGGGGATCGGGATCGTGCGCTCGCTGCGGCCCCAGATCCAGGCCAGCGCGCCCTGCACCAACGTGCGTCCTCCCGAGGTGAGGACCTCACGTAGCGCATCCACCTTCTCCAGCAACTCCGCCTGCGGGCGCCCGTCCTTGAAGAACTGAACCCACTCGGGGCCTAGCTGGCCGCGGACGTCGTCCTCGGGCAACTTCGAGTCGGGCCCGAACTTGCCGCTCAGGATGCCCATAGCGAGCGGGGCGCGGTTGATCGAGGCGAGGTCGTGCTCGTCGCAGATGGCGAGAATCTCGGTCGCATCCTTGAACACGTTCAGATCGTTCTGGATGGACGTGCAGCCTGGCTTGGGCGCGAACCAGCGGGCGCAGGAAAGGTCGTCGGTGCTCCAGCCGTAGGCGCGGATCAGGCCTTCCGCCACGAGCTCTTCCAGTGTCTCGGCTACGACCTCCGCCTTTCCTTGCGGAAGTGACCAGATGTGCAGCTGGTAGAGGTCGATCTGGTCGAGCCCGAGGCGCTTGAGCGACGCCCGGCAGGCCTCGCGGATGTGCGCCGGCGAGACGTCCTCGCCCGTCCAGTTACGCGTCTCCTCGTCGAAGACGTTGCCGAACTTGGTCGCGACGACTATCTCGTCGCCTCGTCCCGCGATCGCCTTGCCGAGCACGCGCTCGCTGCGACCGCAGCCGTAAACGTCGGCCGTGTCGAAGAAAGTGACGCCGAGGTCGATCGCGGCGCGGATGGCGCGAATCGACTCCTCGTCGTCGGTCTCGCCCCAGCCGACCGGGGTGCCGTCCCAGGTCCAGGCGCCGCCGATCGCCCAGCAGCCGAGCCCCATCGCGCTGACCTTGATGCCGGAGTGCCCGAGCTTGCGTTTCGCCGTTCCAACCATGTTCTCCATCGAACTTCCTTCCACGAGATCCGTTGTTGACAGGACGAGTGTGGCGGAGGCATAGTATGAGCGCAAGTACGATTAAGCTACAATAATCAAAGAATCGGTTATGAACCTTCGTTTCGTCCAGACCCTTCGCGAAGTCGGCGAGCGCGGCTCCTTCTCGGCCGCCGCCGCGGCTCTGCACTTCACTCAGCCGGCTGTATCCAGACAGGTCGCTCGGCTGGAGCGCGAAATTGGGACGCCACTGGTTGTGCGCAGCCGCCAGGGTGTGAGCCTGACCGCGGCCGGGCGCCTCGTCGTCGAGCACGCCGAGGCGATCCGAGGGCAGTTACTCAAGCTCGAAACCTCGCTCACGGAGCTCTCCGGCGGAGCGCGCCTGACTGTCGGCATCGGCGGCTTCCCGAGCGCCTTCGTCGGCATGATCCCCGAGCTCGTGCGTGGCCTGCGCGCCCATGCGCCCGAGGCGGAGATCAGCCTCAAGCGCTGTGGCCACGATGAGGCACTATCGCTTCTACGCAGCGCCGAGCTCGATTTCGCGCTCGTCTTCTCGCGCCCCGAGCTGTCGCAGCGGCCGACCGGAATCCAGATCGCCGAGTTGGGGGAGGAGCCGATGCTCGCTCTTCTGCCGCGTGAGCACAAGCTGGCGCAGAAAGCGAAGGTGAAGCTCTCCGAGCTAGCCAAGGAGCGCTGGATCGTCGGCGCTCCCGACCCCTCCTCGTCGATCATCATTAACGCCTGCGTCGCCGCCGGCTTCGAGCCGAGCGTCGTTTTCGAGACCGACGACCCGCTGGCGACTCAGAGCCTCGTTGCCGCCGGTCTCGGCGTTTCGCTCAGCTCGCCCTGGATCTCGGTGGCGCTGCGCGAAGACGTTGTACTGAAGCCACTTACGCCGCCGGTTCCGATGCGCCGTCTGCGTGCGCTAGTAGCCGATCCGCCTGGGATCGGGGCGCGCATGCTGCTCGACTTGGCCCACGAGCTCAAGCGCCCAGAGCTTGGTAAGTAGTCGTCGCTGAATGCGCACGGAACCGGCGCATTTCTTGGCGTCTTTTCTCGATACCGTTCCCCGCCCCGTGGGTGGGTGGGGGGTGGAGAGGTGGGCAAAGGTGCTTCTACCCCCCGCAACTCCGATACTGGTGCAATCCCAGGCACCTCCGAGCCGGGCGCCACGCGCGCTAGACTGAGTGGGCTGTCGCGACTGGCGCGAAAGGTGGAGCACCACCGTGGAACGGCAGCAATTCGAGCCGAGCGCCTGGGCACCCAGAGCTAATTCAGGAGGTGTCCCATGAGCGCGCAGAAAGCTTTGGATCAGACCCTCGAGCAGGCCGACCCGGCCGTCGCCAGCCTGGTCGCGCAGGAGCTCGAGCGACAGATGCAGACGATCTGTCTGATCCCGTCCGAGAACCATGTCTCCCGAGCCGTGCTTGCGGCGCTCGGTAGCGTGCTCACCAACAAGTACTCCGAGGGCTACGCCCATCGCCGCTACTACGAGGGCCAGCAGATCATCGACCAACTGGAGCCGCTGGCGATCGAGCGGGCGCAGAAGCTTTTCGGCGTCGAGCATGCCAACGTCCAGCCCTACTCGGGCTCGCCGGCGAACCTCGCCGTCTACATGGCTTTCCTCAATCCCGGCGACACGGTAATGGGAATGTCGCTGCCGATGGGCGGCCACCTCACCCACGGCTGGGGCGTCTCGGCGACCGGCAAATGGTTCCACGCGGTTCAGTACGGCGTGCGCCGCGACACGGGCCTCGTCGACATGGACGAGGTGCGCGAGCTGGCTCGAAAAGAGCGGCCCAAGCTGATCTTCTGCGGCGGCACGGCGATTCCGCGCACGATCGATTTCCCGGCCTTTGCCGAGGTGGCGAATGAGATCGACGCGGTCCTGGTCGCCGACATAGCTCACATCTCCGGCCTGATCGTCGGTGGAGCCCATCCCTCGCCGGTCGGATACGCCCAGGTTCTCTCGACGACGACGCACAAGACGCTGCGCGGCCCGCGCGGCGCGATGCTGATGTGTAGCGAGGAGCACGCCAAGGCGATCGACAAGGCCGTCTTCCCCGGCCTGCAGGGAGGCCCGCACGACAACACCACCGCGGCGATCGCTGTTGCCCTCGGAGAGGCGAGCCGGCCGGAGTTCTCGGACTACGCAGCTCAGATCGTGGCCAACGCCAAGGCACTTGCTGGGGCCCTGGTTGAGCGCGGCTTCGATCTCGTCTCCGGTGGAACCGACAACCACCTGATCCTCATCGACCTGATTTCCAAGGACGTCCCCGGCAAGGTCGCCGCCAAGGCCCTCGACCGGGCCCGCCTGACCCTCAACTACAACGCAGTGCCCTTCGACCAGCGCAAGCCCTTCGATCCCTCGGGCATCCGCCTCGGCACCCCGGCCGCCACGACGCGCGGCATGAAGGAGCCCGAGATGCTCGAGATCGCCCGCTGGATCGACGAGGGAGTCGAAGCCGCCAAGCGTGAGGACGAGAGCACGATCGAGCGGATTGCCGGCGAAGTGCTGGAGCTTACGAGGACCTTCCCGATTCCAGGCGCCCCGAGCTAGCCGGCGCCGGCGGGCGCCATATTCTCCGCCATACGCTCGGTAACCGTTCTGGCCAGCCCTTCAAGTCCGTGCCAGGGCACGTCCCCCGGGCGGTGGAGCACGTTAGAGAGCTCGACAATCGCGCGCCCGCGCTGAATGAATGTGACGTCGTAGATGGTTCCCTGACTGGTGTCCTTCTGCTTCGGGCGGTAGATCGA
>DATCCQ010000072.1:0-7774 GCA_036511185.1 Gaiellaceae bacterium | reverse complement strand
GTGCTCGGGGTGCGGCATCATCCCCATCACGTTGCCGGCCTCGTTGACGACTCCGGCGATATTGAAGGCCGAGCCGTTCGGGTTCTCGCCGTGGTAGCGGAGCACGATCTGGTTTTTCTGCTCCAGTTCCACCAGTAGCTCGTCGGAGCCGGTGAAATTTCCGTAGTTGTGCTTGATCGGGATGCGCAGCCGTTGGTCTTGCTCACAGCGCGAGGTGAAGGGGGTGTCGGTTCGTTCTACGCGCAGCGTTACGTCGCGGCAGATGAAGGAGAGGGAAGCATTTCGGATCAGCACGCCCGGAAGCAGCCCGGCCTCGCAGAGAATCTGGAAGCCGTTGCAGATACCGAGCACCAGCCCGCCCGCGGCCGCGAACTCGGTCACGGCCTCCATGATCGGCGCGAAGCGGGCGATCGCACCTCCGCGCAGGTAGTCGCCGTAGGAGAAGCCGCCGGGAAGAACGACGGCTGCCGTGCCCTTCGGTAGCTCGGTCTCGGCGTGCCAGACGAGCTGCGGCTCGGCGTCCATCGCGGCCAGGGCCCAGGCGGCGTCGTGGTCATCCAGCGAGCCAAGGAAGGTGACAACTGCGATCTTGGGCCGGTTCGGCGTCACGACTCCTCCAGCAGCTCGATCTCGTAGCTCTCGACCAGAGGATTGGCGAGCAGGTCGTGTGACATTTGCTCGAGCTCGGCCTGTGCCTTCTCGCGGTCGGCGGTCTCCAGCTCGATGTCGACCACGCGCCCGATACGGACGCTGACGATGTCGAAGCCCGACTTGGCGAGCGAGCCTCTGACCGCCTCGCCCTGCGGATCCTTGATGCCGGCCTTGGGCCGCACATGCACGGTTGCTTTCACTAGAGCACCACCTCCGGGTTTTCAAGATAGTCGTCGAACGGGATCTCGGTCAGTAGCTCGAAGGTCTGGACGTAGCGAGCCCGGGTCGAGGCTACAATGTCCTTCGGCAGCTCCGGGCCGGGATCGGTCTTGTCCCAACCGGTCGCCTCGGTCCAGTCTCTGACGGGCTGCTTGTCAAAAGAGGGCTGCGGACCGCCTGGGCGGTAGCTGTCTGCGGGCCAGAAACGCGAGCAGTCGGGCGTGAAGGCCTCGTCGCCCAGCACCAGCGCGCCCTGCGCATCGAGCCCGAATTCGAACTTGGTGTCGGCGAGCAAGATGCCCCGCTCGGCGGCGTAGGCGGCGGCGAAGCTGTAGAGCGCGAGTGAGACCTCTTCGAGTTGGGCGTAACGCTCCTCGCCCACCAGTGCGGCGCCCTGCGTGCTATCGACCGTCTCGTCGTGGCCGACGAGCGCCTTGGTCGAAGGCGTGAAGATCGGCTCGGGCAGCCGGTCCAACTCGACCAGCCCCGGCGGAAGATCGCGCCCGGCGATCTGGCCCGTGCGCTGATAGTCCTTCCAGCCCGATCCGGCCAGGTAGCCGCGCACGACGCACTCCAGCGGCAGCATTTCGAGCCGCTTGCACTCGCTCGAGCGCCCGTCCGTGCGCAGCGCGAGCAAGTGGTTGGGGACGATCTGCCGCGTGCGCCCGAACCAGAAGCCGGAGATACCGGTCAGCACGCGGCCCTTGTCGGGAATGTCGGTCGGCAGCACTACGTCGAAGACCGAGATGCGATCGGAGGCGACCAGCAGCACTCGATCTACGTCGAGCGCGAAGATCTCACGCACCTTGCCCGAGGCGAGGTGCTGCACCTGTTCTTCCGTCACCTCTTTTCCTTGCCGGCTACGGCGTCCAGTCGGGCGAAAACTGTGTCCACGTGCTCGAGGTAGGCGTTGTTGTCGAAGACCGCTTCCAGCGCCTTTTCATCCAGCTTGGCCGTCACTTCCGAATCGGCCTGGACTAGTTTGCGGAAACTCGTCTCCGTGTCCCAGGCCTGCATGGCATCGCGCTGGACGATGCGGTAGGCCTCGTCGCGCGGAAGCCCTGAGGACACGAGCGCCAGCAGCAAGCGCTGGCTGAAGTAGAGGCCGAAGGAGGTTTCGAGATTGCGGCGCATCCGCTCCGGGAAGATGATCATCCCGTCCACGAGCCAGGTGAAGCGCTCGAGCATGTAGTCGAGCGCGAAGAAGGCGTCGGGGATGACCACGCGCTCGGCCGAGGAGTGGGAGATGTCTCGCTCGTGCCAGAGGGCGACGTTCTCGAGCCCCACGACCGCGGCGGCGCGAACGACGCGGGCCAGCCCGCAGATGCGCTCGGCCACGACCGGGTTGCGCTTGTGGGGCATCGACGAGGAGCCCTTCTGGCCCTTGCCGAAAGGTTCCTGCAGCTCGCGCACCTCGGTGCGGGCCAGGTGGCGGATCTCGAGCGCGAACTTGCCCAGCGACGAGGCGCAGAGCGCAAGCGCGTTCAGAAGCTCGGCGTGGCGGTCGCGCTGGAGGATCTGGGTCGAGGCCGGCGCCGGCTCGAGACCGAGGCGCTTACAGGCGATCTCTTCCAGGCGGGGATCGGTCGCAGCGTAGGTGCCGACGGCGCCGGAAAGCTTGCCCACGCGCATCTGCTCGAGCGCTCGCTCCAGGCGGTTGCGATTACGCTCCAGCTCAAAGGCCCAGACTGCCAGCTTGAGACCGAAGCTGGTCGGCTCGGCGTGGACGCCGTGGGTGCGGCCGATACAGATGGTTCGACGGTGCTCGCGCGCACGGGCGACGACCGCCGCGAGTGCTCGGTCGAGCCCTTCCAGGATCAGCGCACCGGCGCGCCCGATCTGTAGCGAGAGCCCTGTGTCTACGACATCCGAGGCGGTGAGCCCGTAGTGGAACCAGCGCCCTTCGTGGCCGAGCTGCTCGCTGACGGCGTCGACAAAGGCGGCTGTGTCGTGATGAAGCGTTGCCTCGATTTCACGCACGCGTGCCGGATCGGGCACCTTCGCCTTGGCGACAATCTGCTGCGCCTCCTCGCGCGGGATCACGCCCAGCTCGGCCCAGGCCTCCAGCGCCGCCAGCTCAACTTCCAGCCAAGTAGAGAGCTTGCCCTCGTCCGACCAGAGAGCGGCCATGGCGGGGCGGGAGTAGCGAGCGATCACTAGCGATAGTTTAGAGGCAGCTCTGGCCGGTGCCCGCGGCGAACGGTTTTCAGCGCAGCGCGGCCCGGGCGCATAGCTCAGAATGGGAGGCGGTCGCGAGTGTGGGGGAGAACGAACGAGATAGCGAGCGAATCCGGAGACGCAGGCAACTGCGCCGTCAGAGGCAACTCGCGGCCGCAGCCGCAACCCTGGCCTGCGCGGGCTTACTCGGTCTCGCTTTGCTCCTCCTGAGCGGAGGCGACTCGACTCCGCTGCGGCAGCCACCCGGCGCGACGACGAACGTCTCGAAGGAGGTTGAGGAGGCGCCTCCCGCCGCCGCGGTGCCCTGGCTGTCAGCTCTCGCGGGAGCGATCGACGGGGCGACGCACTTCGGAGAGAGCGCCGCACTCGACCGCTTCGCCGCGCGCGGAAAACCGGTCTACTGCGGCGGCTCGAGCGGCCGCTACGTCGCGCTCACCTTCGACGACGGCCCGGGGGCATACACGCCGCGCACTCTTGCGATCCTCGGCGAGCGGCACCTTCGAGCGACCTTCTTCTTGATTGGCAGCAACGTTCCGGTTCGGCCGGGCTTGGCGCAAATCGAGCTGAAGGACTACTCCGCGCTCGGGGTGCACGCCTGGGTGCACAAGTCGCTCGACCGACTCTCGCAGGTGAAGATTCGCAACCAGATCGTCTGGACGAGAAATGCGATCGCGAAAGCGACGGGAGCGCAGGCACGCCTGTTCCGGCCGCCCTACGGCGCCAGGAACGCGCGCGTCGACAAGGTAACGCGCCGGCTCGGGATGGTCGAGGTGCTCTGGAGCATCGACAGCGGCGACTCGCAGGGTAAGAACTGGCGCCAGATCGGCCACGAGGTGCTGCGCAATATCCGGCCCGGATCGATCGTGCTGCTGCACGACAACCGCGGCCAGACAATCCGCGCGCTCCATCGCCTGATCCTGCCGGGGATCGAGAAGCGCGGCCTGATTCCGGTCACCGTGCCCGAGCTGCTGATGCTCGATCCGCCTCCGCTTGACGGCCCGTCGAGTCTCTGCTGGGCGCACTGGCAGGGGTAACGTCGCTCAGAGCAGCCCGGGGAAGAAGCGCTTGCGCACCCGGTCGAGGTACTCGCCGTAGCCCGGATCGGCCTTCGCGAGCAGCCGCTCCTCGTAGCGCGCTTTGAGAAGGAAATAGGGAACCAGAGCCAAGGCGGGAGCGAGCGCGACCGGGCTGTAGACGAGCGCGGCGCCGACGGCGACGGCGATGGCGCCGCCGTAGATGGGATGGCGAACGAAGCGGTAGGGCCCTCGCTCGAGGTGCTTACCGCGCGGGCTCGGATATGGAGTCAGCAAACGGCCGAGCGTGCGCCCGCCCCAGAGCATCGTCAGCCCGCCCGCGACCGCGACGACCATGCCCGTAATTGCAAGGAAGTCCCTGTCGCCCCAGCCTGGCCCGAAGTTCGCGGCGACCACGACCAGCACAAAGAGCAGAGACTGACCCCAGACCCAGAGGCGATCGACGCTCGCCCGGGACATCAGCCTCTGGTTAGCGCGAGGATGCGCGCAGCCAGGATGGCGGCGTTTCGACCTCCGTCGATCGAGACTGTGGCGACCGGTACGCCCGGCGGCATCTGGGCCATCGCCAGCATTGCGTCCATGCCGTCCATGGCGCTCTTCTCGGAACGGAGCGGCACGCCGATGACCGGCAACTCGGTGTAGGCGGCGGCCATCCCGGGCAGCGCTGCGGCCATGCCGGCGCCGCAGATTAAAACCTTCAGCCCGCGGCCCGCAGCAGCACGACAGTACTCGGCGACGGCGTCGGGCGAACGATGCGCCGAGCGCACCTCCAGCTCGCAGGTGATGCTGCGGCTCTCGAGCTCATCCAGGCAGGGCTGCATGCGCTCGCGGTCGGACTCTGAGCCGATCAGGACGCCCACCAGCGGCTGCTCAGGCATTCTCGCCCGCTCCCCGCTTGGCCGCCTCCAGCGCGATGTCGGAGCGGTAGCGCATTCCCTGCCAACTGATCTTCTCGCAGGCTGCATAGGCACGTTCGCGCGCCGCAGCGATGGTCGGGCCGAGCGCGCTCACGTTCAGGACTCGTCCGCCGTTGGTCACCAGCGTCTCGTCGCGCATCGCGGTACCGGCTTGGAAAACGACCGCGCCGGTCGCCTCAGCGTCGGCGATGCCGGTGATAGGAGAGCCCTTGTCGGAACCGGCCGGGTAGTCGCCGGCCGCGAGCACGACTGTCACGCAGGCTTGCTCCGAGACACCTAGCTCCACATCTTCGAGCGTGCCGCCTGCAACCGTGCTCAGTGCTTCGAGCAGGTCGCCCTCGAGCCGCGGCAGGATCGCCTGCGTCTCCGGATCGCCGAAGCGGACGTTGAACTCCAGCACCTTGATGCCCGCGTCGGTGCGCATCAGGCCGGCGTAGAGAATCCCGATAAAGGGGTGGCCGCGACCGTTCAGCTCGGCCAGTACCGGGCGGTGCACCTGCTCGAGAATGGCCTCGACCTCTTCCGGCCGGATGCCCGGTACCGGAGAGTAGGAGCCCATGCCGCCGGTATTCGGGCCCTGATCGCCGTCGAAGGCGCGCTTGAAATCCTGGGCTGGGGCCAGCGCGAGGGTCTCTTCGCCGGCGGCCAGCACCAGCATCGACAGCTCCTCTCCGACCAGCAGCTCCTCGAAAATGGGCTTGCCGGGGAAGGCTTCGACCTCCTTCAGTGCCCGCGCTAGAGACACTGCGTCAGGGCAGACGAAGACGCCCTTTCCGGCCGCCAGTCCGTCGGCTTTGATCACGCAGGGCGCGACCGGCTCCGAAAGCTCCTTCGCGGTCGGAACCCCCGCCGCGAGCATCAGCTCTTTGGCGAATGACTTCGAGCCCTCGAGCATGGCCGCCTCTCGTCCCGGGCCGAAAACGGCGACCCCGGCATGACGAAGTTGATCGGCCACCCCGGCTACGAGCGGCACCTCCGGCCCGACCACGACCAGGTCGATCTCGAGCGAATGCGCCAGTGTGAGCAAGCCTTCGCCGTCGTCGGCGCGCACGGGATGGCAGTTGCCGAGCGCCGCGATGCCCGGATTTCCCGGCGCGGCGTGCAGCTCGCGCAGCTTCGGGCTTTGGGCGAGCCTCCAGGCTAGTGCGTGCTCGCGACCACCCGATCCAACGATGAGTACTTTCATGCCTAGGGAAATCTAAGCGTTTCTACGGTCTCCGTGGCGGATAGCCTGGAGTGAATGCTCAAGCTCAGCTTGCTACTTGTTGCTCTGCTGGTCGGTTTACTACTGCAGCGCCTGCGCTCGCAGGAGCGTCTGCGTGACCTGATCTGGATCGTCAGCTTCTGGATCGTAATCCCGGTGCTCGTCTTTGCGACCTTCCTGAACTTTCCGCTCAATCGCAAGTTGGTGCTGGCCGTTCTGGCCGCGATTGCCAGCACCTGGACGCTTCTCTTGCTCAGCTATCTCTATGCCCGCCTGGTTACGAGGGAGCGCGACGAGCAGGGAGCCCTCACGCTTGCCGCCGGTATCGGCAACACCGGCTTCATCGGTTATCCGCTGGCCCAGCTCGCCTTCGGGCATCAGGGGCTTTCGCAGGCCGTTGTCTACGACCAACTCGCATTCGGCGTACCGATGTCTTCGATCTCGGTTGTCGTGGCGCGTCTCTTCGGGCGACGCTCGGTTGACACCGAAGGTCGTTCGCGCCTGGCCACCGTCCTGCTCAACCCGCCGCTTTGGACACTCGCCGCAGCTCTCTTGCTGCGCCTTGCAGGTGTTCACATCCCGCACATCCGCACCGTCGAGGATGGAGCCGCGGCGCTCGTCGGGCCGATGGGCTTTCTGATGCTCGGCATCTCGCTTCCGCTCGAGCAGTTCGAGCACGACTTGCGCGAGGTGGCGCGGGCGACGGGGGCGATTGCGCTCAAGATCGGCGCCGGGCCGCTCATTCTCTTCCTGCTGGGCAGGGCGATCGGCGCCCACATCCCTGCGACCTTCTACCTGCTAGCGGCCATGCCCACGGCCTTTCACCTACTCACTCTCGCCCGGGTCTACGACATGCGCCCGGCGCTGATGCGCCTGATGATCGTGGCGTCGACGATTCCGGTGGTCATCGCGGTCGTAGTCGGGTCGTTCATCTTCTAGACCCACGTCGGAATAGGAGACCGGCCAGCTAGAGGAGCGCGGCGGAAGCCTGACCGTAGAGCACGCTTTCGCGCTCCTGGCCGGTTCCGATCAGAGCGACCGGGACCTCGATCTCCTGCTCGACGAAACTGATGTAGCTGCGCGCCGCCTCAGGCAGATTCGAGACCGACTCGATCTCGTCGATCGGCTCGGCCCAGCCGGGCAGCGTCTCCAGCACCGGCTCGGCGTGGTGGAAGTCGCTCTGGTGGCAAGGAAACTCGCGCACGGTCTCGCCACTGGGCAGCCGATAGGCGACGCAGATAGGAATCTGTTCGAACATCGAGAGCACGTCCAGCTTGGTTAACGCAAGCGCAGTAAATCCACTCAGGCGCGCCGCGTAGCGGAGCGCGACCAGATCGAGCCAGCCGCAGCGACGTTCGCGGCCGGTAACGGTTCCATACTCGGCGCCGGCGTCGCGCACCTGCTGCTGCTCGGGTCCCTCGATCTCGCTCGGGAACGGACCTTCGCCGACGCGTGTGACGTAAGCCTTGCTAACGCCGAGCACCTGATCGATGCGATTGGGCCCGATGCCGACACCGGTGGCCGCTCCGGAAGCGACGGGGTTGGAAGAGGTGACGAAGGGATAGGTGCCG
>DATCCQ010000071.1:0-3443 GCA_036511185.1 Gaiellaceae bacterium | reverse complement strand
CGACGACGGCCATGCCTCCCGCGAGCACAACAAGCAGCAGCGCCGCAAGCGCGACGCGGTGACCGTCGTGCGCGGCGGCCGCCACATTGACGACCCGTCGCGTCAGCGTGTGACTGCGCGACGCGACCATGACGGCAACGGCCACGGCCGGCCCGACGGCGAGCAGCTTGGCGGCGAGCATGCCCCGCCTGGGACTGAGGGCGAGCATCGCCGCCAGCCCGAGCGCGAGCGCCGCGTAGGAGCCGCGGCTGTAGGTGAAGTAGACGACGAGAGAGAGGACGATAAGCGAGCCGCCGGCGAGAGCGTTAACCGGCAGGCGCTCGCTCTCGGCGAGGAAGCCAAGCGCGAGCAGGATGCCGATCACGGCGAAGATGCCGAGCGCGTTCCAGTAGCCGAGCGGCGTCGAGAGCTGATAGCCGGCGGTCGGGTCGTAGTAGCCGAGCCGGTCGGGGAAGAGGCGCGTGGCGAGCGCGTAGGTCGAGATCGCCACGATCCCGGCCAGAGCCCCGCCGAGCAGGGCCGGATGCTCACCGCGCCGCACCAGCGCGAGCAGCGCGAGCGCGGCGGCCAGGTAGACGAGCGCACGCTGCGTCTCGAGCACGCTCTTCGTGGCATCGAGCGACCAGAGCGTCGAGAGCGCTATCCAGGCAGCGAGCGCCAGCAACGCGACGACGAGCAGCAGCTCCCGGCGCAGCCAGCTCTCCGGCCCACGCAACGCCAGCGCGAGCGCCGCCGCCCAGGCAAAGCCGAGCGTTGCCCAGTTCCAGCTGGTCGGGAAATAGCCGCCGCTGGCCGCCGCGAGCGCGGTCACCGCGGCGAAGGCCGAGATCCCCACGAGGATGCGGCCGTCCTCGAGACGAGCGGGTACGGCCAGTGCCATCAAGCTGCGGCGTATCTGTTGCCTTTTCGTCAACCCGCTGTCGAAGACTACGGCACTGCGAGCCGAGCCGCAGTAGTCCGCTCGAGAATGGCCTGGCCCGAAGGACCGCAACTCAGATCCGCCCGAGGCGCGTGAGCGCTCCCCGGAGGAGCTCAACAAGACCAGATGCCTGCCGCGCAGGCGAGAAGTGGGCTCGCGGGTATTCGCAGGCTCTCGCCCCCAGCTCGGCAGTGCGGGCTTCGTCGAAGATAACGGCCTCAGCGCGGGGCGACCGTCTCCCCCCCTTTTTGCGGGGCGGGACAGAGGATCAACCCGCCCCAGGCAAGACAAGTACGCCCCGCGCTCGGAATTATTCGGCGTCGCCCGTCAACGGCCTGCTTGCAGTTGCCAACCTGGAAGGCCGCCTCCTCCGCGCCACTCACCGGCTGAGCGTCTAGTTTCTAGACCAGATGCCTGAACCCCGGTTCGCTTGCGCTCGACAATGACCACGGGACAGCCTCTGCGAGCTGCCAATAGAATAGATAAGCGGCGACGCGTGGGGGACACGCCGCCGCTTCTTCTTCCTATCGGTCAAGCGCACGAAACTCGAAAGCCCGTATCCGTCTGGCACAGGGGCCAGGTCGGGGGCCGCTTCTTCGAGCGTGACGGATCTTTGACGGAGTACCGGCCGGGATGATCACTACAGTGGGGGACGGGACTTCCCTTCTGAGATCCGATATTAAAAATGGCCAGACGGACGCCGATTAGCAAGGTGGCCGGCCTCTCTGGCAGGCTAGGAAGAAAAACGCTCGAGACAAGATCCGCCGGAGACGCAATTTGGGGGAAGGTGAGTTGTCCAAGATGTCTGTCACCCGCAAGCTGCAAGCGCGAGGTGTGACCGACGTTGACCGAGTGGGCGTGCGTGTCACCTACCGTCGCGCTCGCCATGCTCGTGGCACTCATCGCGTCTCCGGCGGAGTTCAGTGGACCGACGGCGTGTGGTCGACCTAGTGCCGGTTTAGGTCCGCTGCCCAGGCACCCGCGGCTCGCTCGCCGCTGCGAGGTGCAGCAGTTTGATCGGGCAGCGAACGTTCACGATCGCGGGCAGGTAGGGAACCACAGCTCGATTAATGAGGGAACGCAGTGTCGGCTCGGCGAGCGAAGATGCGTAGCTCGGTCTCCAGGAAAGAGCCTGACCGCTACGTAGAGATTGGAACAGGTAGATTTTCGCGGGTGAGAGATATCCGGAAAACACTTGCTTTGGTTTCTTACTATGGCATTGCAAAACGCCTACCGACGCAACCGGCTCCGGGATGGAAGTTCGGATACTTGCTCCGTCGAGTGTTGGTCCGTCGGATTTTCGCCGAGTGCGGCGACGGTGTCATCGTCAAGCAAAACTGCTACTTCGGCACCGGGGCTACTCTGCGAATTGGCTCGAATTCGCAGCTCGGAGCAAACGCCAGAATAGATGCGGAGGTAACGATCGGGGACGATGTGGTCATGGGCCCCGCCTTTGTCACCGAGCGTGGCCGAGAACGAAGTGAGACGCAGCCTCCCCGTACTTTTGCTCGTCTTTCTGACCAGCTTCAGGGAGAGATCGGGCCTAGCCGGGAGAACGTTGATCGTCACGCTCTTCGTCGTGGATCCGGCGAGCGAGCTCGCGTTCAGTGTGATCGTGTACTTGCCCGGCGAGGTGAACGTGTGCGAGGGAGACACTTCGCTCGAGGAGGGGGAGCTGTCACCGAACGACTAGAGGTAGGAGGTTGCTTTGCGCGAGTTATTCGCGAAGTTCACGTCGAGTGGTGCGTAGCCGGAGATCCTGCTCGCCTTGAAGGAGGCCGCGGGTGCCATCGAAGCAGGTGATACGACGATCGCCTCCGACGTCTGGGAGGAGGTACCGTGATCCGAACGGCCGCGGATAGCGGCGAGCCGCCGCTAGACGCTTCCGCGCGACCCCGGGGGCGCGGTCGAACTTCTACTCGGGTGGCTCGCCAGCTCGTCACGCCATGCCCATCGCGCGAAGCCATGTCCGCTGAAGCCATCTAGCCGCCGGGCTCGCGATCGCTTAGGCTCAGGCCAGGGATCACCCTCCCGGGGGATGCGCGTTGAGCGTCTCAGGCGATGCGCGTTGGGCGCTACCGGGGGGATACTCTGGCTAGACGCAGCAGGGTCTATAACTGCGGCCCCTGAAGATGCCCCCCTATCTGCACGTACCAGATCCTGACGCCGGATTCAGGCGTCTCGCCGACATGCTGCGGCTGGTCCTGAGCGAACGTCTGATCGAGGATGTGCTCGCTCGTATCGCCCAGACGCTCGATGAGCTTGTCCCTTCGCAGGACGTCATCGCTTGGGAGAAGCGCGGCGAGGAGCTGCTACCAGTGCTCGCCCGCGGGGATAACGCTAGGAAGATGCGCACGTTGAGCGTCCGTGTCGGCGATGGGCTGACCGGGCTTGCCGCCCTGACGAGCCTTCCGATCTGCTCGAACGATGCCCATCTCGACCCACGCTCACGATTGGTGCCCGGAACCGAGGACGTGCCCGAGGCGATCGTCTGCGTACCGTTGGTCGCCCACGAGACACTGAT
>DATCCQ010000070.1:0-2322 GCA_036511185.1 Gaiellaceae bacterium | reverse complement strand
GTCCTGCAGTTCGTCCTTGTTGGACGAGGCGCCCATCGCCGTGTCGAGCGTGATCTGGCGCTTCATGTAGAGGCTCGCCAGCGACTGGTTCGCCGTCTGCATCCCGAGCTTCTCCTGCCCCGTCTGCATCGCGCCGTAAATCTGGTGAATCTTGTCGTCGCGAATCAGGTTCCGAATCGCGGGGTTGGGCACCATGATCTCGAGCGAGACGACGCGCCCCTTGCCGTCGGCGCGCGGCAGGAGCGCCTGGCACACGATGCCTTCGAGCACGAGCGAGAGCTGCGTGCGGATCTGCGACTGCTGCCCCGCGGGAAAAATGTCGATGATGCGGTTGATCGTCTGCGCCGCCGAGTTGGTGTGCAGCGTGCCGAACGTCAAGTGGCCGGTCTCGGCGATCTTCAGGGCCGACTCGACGGTCTCCAGATCGCGCATTTCGCCGATGAGGACGATGTCGGGGTCTTCGCGCAGCGCGGCGCGCAGGGCGTTGGTGAAGCTGTTGGTGTCGCTGTGTACTTCGCGCTGATTCACCAGGCAGTTCTTGTGCTGGTGGATGTACTCGATCGGGTCCTCGATCGTGAGGATATGCCCGTGCCGCTCCGCGTTGATCTTGTCAATCATCGCCGCGAGCGTCGTCGACTTGCCGCTGCCGGTCGGGCCGGTGACGAGCACCAGCCCGCGGGGCCGATCGGCGAGCGTCGCCAGCACCGGCGGCAGGCCGAGCTCGCCGAAGGGACGGATCTTCTCGGGGATGAGGCGGTACACGGCGCCGACGGCGCCGCGCTGATTGAATACGTTACAGCGGAACCGCGCCATCCCGCGGATGCCGAACGAGAAGTCGAGCTCGAGCGATTCCTCGAAGCGTTTCTTCTGCGCATCGGTGAGCACGCTGTAGACAAGCGCCTTGGTGTCCGACGGCGTCAGCTCGGGCAGCGGCAGGCGCTGCAGCTCGCCGTGGACGCGCACCTGCGGCGGCGAGTCGGTCGTCAGGTGCAGGTCCGAGCCGTTCAAGTCGACCGTGGTCTTCAGTAGCTCCGGTAAGGTCGCCATCTATTTCACCGTCTCCCTCACGACCTCTTCCACGGTCGTGACGCCGTCCATCACCTTACGCAGGCCGCTGCGACGCAGCGTGATCATGCCTTCGTCGATCGCCTTGCGCCTGAGCTCCAGCCCCGAGGCGCCGACCAGAATCAGCTCGCGCAGCTCTTCGCCGATCTCCATCACTTCGTACAGCCCGACGCGCCCCTTGTAGCCGGTGTTGTTGCAGCGCTCGCAGCCGGCGCCCTTCATCGGCTTCACCTTCTCGGCCTCCTCGGGCGTGAACCCCGCCTGGAGAAGCGCCGCGGTCGGGAGCGGGCTCTCTTCCTTGCACTGCGAGCAGACGCGGCGGACGAGCCGCTGCGCGCAGATCAGATGCACGGAGCTCGCGACGAGAAACGGCTCGATGCCCATGTTCATCAAGCGGTTGATCGTGCTCGGTGCGTCGTTGGTGTGCAGCGTCGACAGCACGAGATGGCCCGTGAGCGCCGCCTTGACCGCGATCTCCGCCGTCTCGAAGTCGCGGATTTCGCCGACCAGGATGATGTTCGGGTCCTGGCGGAGAAACGACCGGAGCGCCGCGGCGAAATTCAAGCCGATGCTCTCACGCACCTGCACCTGGTTGATCCCCACCAGGTTGAATTCGACCGGGTCCTCGGCGGTCATGATGTTGGTCTCGGGCGTGTTGATCTTGGCGATCGACGAGTACAGCGTGTTGGTCTTGCCGCTGCCGGTCGGGCCCGTGACGAGCACCATCCCCCACGGCCGCTGGATCGCCACCTCGAACTTGGCGAGCGACTCGGGCTCGAACCCGAGCTTCGTCATGTCGAGCATCAACTTGTCCTTGTCGAGCAGACGCATGACGATCTTCTCGCCAAAGAGCGTCGGCAGGACCGAGACGCGGAAGTCGATCTCTTTCTGCGTGCCGTTGTCGGTGAAGCGGATCTTGATGCGGCCGTCCTGCGGCAGGCGCTTCTCGGCGATGTCGAGCTTCGCCATGATCTTGAGGCGCGAGCTGATGGCGTCGCGGAACTTCATCGGCGGGTTCATGATGTTGTAGAGAATCCCGTCGACGCGGTACCGGACCCGAAGCTCTTTCTCGTACGGCTCGATGTGGATGTCGCTCGCCCCCTTCTGAATCGCCGACATCAACACGACGTTGACCAGGCGCACGACCGGCGCTTCCTCCCCCTGCTTGGCCAGCGCTTCGGCGCTGATCTCCTCGAGCTCATCGAGGACCTCCACGTTGTCGCCGCTGGCCTCGAGCGCCTGCATCTCCTCGAGGCC